>CAZNWT010000161.1:0-8064 GCA_964576795.1 uncultured Victivallales bacterium | reverse complement strand
GTTTCCTCGCGACAGGATCAGACCCCCGGCATTGCCGCCTATTTGGAACCGCTGTCTTTAACCCTTTCGGGTTGACCCCTTTGTCTGAAATCTTCACACTGGCGCATTATGAGATCTGAACGTGCTACTGTCCTTGAACATCGCGATTTTGGCGGTGGCTATAATTTGCTTGTGCTGGATGTCCCCCCGATCGCGGTGAATGTGATTCCGGGGCAGTTTATCCACCTCTTGGTGCCCCGGTTAGAGGGTTCGGTTCTGCGTCGCCCGTTTAGTGTGTTCAAGGCGGATGCTGAGACGTTATCCGTACTTTACAAGTGGGTAGGGCGGGGGACGCGTGCCATGGGCGGTATTGCTGTCGGCGAGAGCGTTAGTATTGTTGGTCCTTTGGGGAATGGCTTTCCGCGAGCGGATGCAGCCTCCTTTCCTGTTCTGGTTGCCGGTGGTTACGGTGTCGCTCCACTCTATCTGCTTGCGTCTCGCATGTCCGCGAAGGGTATTCTTTTTGTGGGGGGCCGCAGTGCGATTGATATCCTCTGTGTGGATGCCTTTCTGGAGCTGGGGTGGGAGGTGCAGGTGACGACCGAGGATGGTTCCATTGGTACGCAAGGCTTGGTTACCTCCGTTTTGGATGCCTGGCTGGCAGCGAATGGCGAGAGCCGCTCGCCTGAATTGTTTGCATGTGGGCCGGATGGGCTGCTGAAAGCTGTTGGGGATCGGGCGATTGCTCAGGGGTGCAAGGGCTGGCTTTCGTTGGACAAGCATATGGGATGTGGTGTGGGGGCTTGTCTGGCTTGTGTTCAGAAGATTCACCTGGATGGGGGTTCTGTGGTTTGGAAGCGGGTTTGCAAAGATGGCCCCATTTTTGAAGCCCGCGAGATTGTGTGGAAGTCGGAGGCGTCTAAGTGAGTAAACCCAACATGGCTGTCGACATTGCGGGGATCTCGATGAAGAACCCTGTCATGGTCGCTTCTGGCACTTTTGGATATGGTCAGGAGTATTCAGAGTTTATTGATCTCAATGTATTGGGTGCGATTGTGGTGAAGGGGATTTGCATGGATCCCTGGGAGGGCAATGCGACGCCCCGTATGGTTGAGGTGCGTGGGGGGCTTGTCAACGCCATTGGGCTTCAAGGCCCTGGAGTCGCCGGTTTTATTGAGACTTATCTTCCGTTTCTTCGCAATTTCAATGTCCCTGTTTTGATCAACATTTGGGGGCGAACTCTTGAGGCGTATGGTGAGGTTGCTGCGGCTTTTGATGGTGTTGAGGGGGTTGACGGCCTGGAGTTGAATATTTCGTGTCCAAATGTCAAGGAGGGGGGGATTGCCTTTGGTACGGATCCCGCCATGGCCGCCAAAGTTATTGCTCTGGCGCGCAGCAAAACACGGCTTCCGCTGATTCCAAAACTATCGCCAAATGTTCCCAATGTGGCGTTGTTTGCCAAGATTGCGGAGGACGAAGGTGCGGATGCCGTTTCGCTCATCAACACGTTGCCGGCGATGGTGATCGATATCGAAACCCGTCGGCCGGTTCTTTCGAATGTCGTGGGCGGACTTTCAGGTCCTGGGATCAAACCGGTTGCGATTAAGCAAGTTTGGGAAGCGGCGCGAGCGGTGTCGATTCCTGTCATTGGTATGGGGGGAATCACCTGTGCGCAAGATGCTATTGAGTTCCTGATTGCCGGGGCAACGGCTGTGGCCGTGGGAACAGCAAATTTTACGGAACCGACGGCCTCAATGGACGTGATCCGGGACATGGAACAATATTTCGTTGAGCATGATATTTCTGATGTTCGTGAGCTGATCGGATCTGTAAATGATTCATGCTAAACGCGTTACGTTCTGGGTCTTGTTTCTGACGTTTATTATTGTTCCCTGCTGGTGGGTGTTCCACTTTCCTTTTCGCCCCGAACTCGTGTTGCGAATTGTGCCAACCGAAGCGATTCTGGCAACCCGGCATATTGCTCCGGCAACGCGTTGCACCGAGCTTATGTCGGCTCCTGTGGCGACCCGTGTTGCGGTGGCTTTGGGTGTGGATCCTGCTGACGTTGCGGACATTGTTGAGGATGAGGGTGTCAGGCGGATGGTGAACTTTCTTGGATCCCGCTATATTGCCACAGCAGTGGTGCCGGCAATGGGCGTGCGTGGTGAGAGTGCATTTCTGTTTGGGGCTTGGATTGGGGGCTACTCGCAACTTCTTCGCTGGGGTTTTGCGGATCGCTATCTCACTGATTTTACGGTGCATCGGTTGTCGGGGAACCGTCGGATATGGTTCCGCTCTTGTCATGACATTAAGCAGGGGTATGGGGTGTCGCTTACGGTGCATGAGGGGGTGTTGGTTGGGTGCTTTTCTTCCGAGCCGCTTGGTGTTCTTTATGTGTTACCACGCTTCCAACGTCAGGTTCCGCTTTCCCGTTTGGTCGATGGGTGGGGCTCAGAGGAGGCCTCGCCCGAAGGACTCGATTTGCTTCGCTTCTGTGGTTCGCCGTTCAGTGTGGTTGCGCCTTTACGAGCTGCATTGACGTGTGTCTCGGCGGTACAGATTTCGACGGAGGTTGACTTTGGTGATCCCCGTCGTATTCCTGCTATTGGGACGTGGTTGTTGTCCTGCGCCACACGTCCTGCTATTAATGGGAACGCGTTTGATGCCGTGTTGGGGAAGAGCCCCAGCATGCTTGCGGCAATGCCCGTCTCGGCGCTTCTGCCCTTGCTGTCTGGTTTGAATGCATCTTCAGATATTATTAGCCCCTGCGCCGAACTTGAATCCCTGTTTCAAGGCCAGGCTCCAGCTTGTGTATTTGCGTGTGGTGGAGAGTATTCTGGTCGCATCAGGGGAATGCGCGTTCCTGCATTTGGGGTTGCGCTGCGTCTTGCTGATCCCACGGATGGCGATGTGACCATTCTGAAGGTTCTTGATGTCCTGAATGCAAAATATGGGTGGGGCTTGATTGTGACACCCGATTCGCGGGATCCCCAGATTTGTGCGGTCGATTCGGTTCGTAGCATTGGTTTTAAGTTTCTCAAGGTGAAGGATTTCTTCAAAAAGGACGATCGTCTTGCCATTGCGGTTCACGACGGGTGGCTGATTGGGCTGTCGAACGTTGGTGTCTTGCGGCGTGTTCTGGCTGACGCAAGGAAAGATCATTTGGAGTCGTCTGAAGGTTCTATGCTGAGAGACCATAGTGGAGTGGTTATGGGTTGGACTGATCTTCCGGCTGCCAGCGACGTGTTCATCAATGCGCTTGCGGGGTATACGCTGCTTTCGCTCGTGCAAGGGGGGGGGGCATCCACCAAACGCTATGATACGGTTGAACTCAAAACGGCGATTGATGTCCTGGGACAGTTTGGTGAGTTTGCATTTTGGTTGTATCCTGATGCCCTTTCCAAGTTAAAGGTGGATCTTTCATTTTCTAAAGATGGAGTATTGTGACAGAGAGTCCCAAAAAACATCTCAAAAGAGGGCAGTGGGAGGTCTATTGCGAACGTTGCAGGGTTGACCGATCACCGCAACCGCCCACGCGTTCTGAAGGCGTGGCCATTGGCGAGTCGCTGCCGAATTTGATGAAAGGGCTTGGCCTCGATTCAGAGCACTGGGTGGAGACTCTGAGTCGGGAGTGGTCTGAGATTGTGGGTTCTGCCGTGGCAAAGCACACGCGTCCCGGTCGGTTGGATGGGTGTCAGCTATCGGTTTTTGTGGACAGCTCGGTGTGGGTCAACGAATTGAAGCGTTATGGTGCAAAAGAGATGCTCCAGAATCTTCAGGCTCGATTTGGCGCGGGCCGGATTCGCAACATTCGGATACAGCTAGATCCTGACTGTCGCGGATCCCGATAGTGGCAGTACAACTTATTCTCTTGGGCTGATTAAATCCGCAGTGAGGCGATTGACTCGAGGGCGGATTGAGGGGCGCATGCTTGTTCCGGTATCCAGCACGGTGGTCGCGATGTCCCCTTTTCCATTTGTAGCAAAGTAGATGGCCGCTGCTATACAAAAGTCTGATCGAACATAGGCTTTGACGGAGGGGCCGCATATATAGTGATTCAGGATGGCTCCCATCTGCGGGAGCGAAACATTCTTCCAGGGGACGGTTCGGTCATCCAGAAGTAGGTGCTCTTCAGTGGCTCCTGTAATATCGCGAGGGGCTCCATCCTGCTTCCACCCCCAAGCCATAGGCTGCTTAGACAACTGAGCAATAATTTTGGCTTTCATTGCCACGACATCTGAGCATTGCTCAACTAGGATCTGATAGCGTTCGCGCCCCTCGGGTGATTTGTATAGATCCGCATCTGCCATAATCTGTTGTAGTGCTTGTTCGGGCTCAAAACTTGCGATTTTATAGCACATCTGATCGAATTGTATTTTTGCACGTTTGATATCGGCTTCTAGGCGCTTCTGTCGTTCTTCTTCCTTTTGATTTTGCGCCTCTTCTTCCTGTAATAAGCGTGCGTTTGTTTCAATTGTTTCCGCCAGTTCTACAATAAGTTCTGCGGCCTTCTCTGCGGTCGTATAGGCGGTGTTGGTACGTTTGATCACGTCTTCGAGGCGGGTGCGCGTTGCGTTGAGACTCGACACCTTCGCCAGCGTCTTCTGGAGATCGCGTTCGTGCATGATCTCTTGTCGGTCCCGCTCGCTAATGCCCTGAATGTCTCTTGCGGTACCCCCCCCTGCCTCAACATGATTTAGCATTTCCGTAAATTGCTCGTGAAGGGATTCCAGGCGTTCAATATCGGTTTTGAGTTGGGGGCGCTGTGAGTAGGATGAATTTTCTGTAGGTGCCGTTTCTTTCTGGGTGTCCTTATCTGCATTTCCCCCTAGGATTAATGCCGAGCGGGCAGTTGTTTGTGTCTGTAGTGATTCTGCTTTGGTTTGGATTCGAAGGACTTTGTTGACAGACTCTGAAATGGCATCACATAGTTCTGTGGTCTTGTTGCGTTGTTCGTTGAGGGCACGGGCTAATGCTATAGCTTTTTGATTATTACTCCTGATGGTTGCAATAATGGTGCCGCCTCCCGCGATCAGAACGGCCAAGAGAATCCAGAGTGGCATCAGAGAGCTTTTCTGCTTTCGCTTTGGGCGAGGGGGGGTACGTTGTCGCGTTGGACTTTTAACAGGAGCTGTCTTGCGAATGACAATTTCTTTTTTGGGACTCATAATAGATTGCGTACTCCTGTTACCAACCGCTTGGAAGTAATCGCTCTTGATCTTTTCGGGAGAATCCAAAGTTCAAAGCGCGATTCAAGTAGCCTTTTGATTTTGCTTTTCCCTTCTCACCAAATTCATCGCAATAGATGGCAGCACCAAAGGCTATTGTTGATTTACTTGTGGCGCGCGTGGTGCGCGCCTCAATATAGTAATCCACGAGTTTCAGCATTTGGGTTATGCTCACGGCTTGCCAGAGAAAGGCAGTAGGGTTGTCCTTTATGAAGATCCCCTCTTTGCTTGCTTTTACGATATCACGTGACGCGGAACCAGACCCCCAACCCCATGCGAATGGAGTTGCGTTGATGTTTGCAATTAGCTCTTCGCGCATTGCAGAAACGTGCTTAAATCGGTCAATGGAGACTTGTAGAGCAGCCTTGCCCACTTCGGTTTGATAGCCCTCACGTTTTTCTTCCAGAGCCGTCACGACAGCGTCAAAGTTATGCTCGGCAAACAGAAGTTTCATGTCAGCATGATCAAGTTTGGCCTGTTTGGTTTCCGCTTTTCCCCGTTCCTCAAGAGCAAGCTGCTTTCGCTCTTCCTCTGCGGTTTCCTCCATCCGTTTTTGCTCTTCAAGAGCTGCGCGTTTCTCGGACGCGACTTTCTCTTCATACGCCTTATTTTCCGCAACAATTTTTGTATAGCTCAGCTTCGCGGTGTCATACAGCATTTTTGCGTTTTCATTGTAGAGATTAACCTTCTCGGCCATCTTTTTGAGCTCGGAAACGTTGGCAATAGCCGTTCTCGATGTCAGCACCTTTTGTGCCGTCGTATAGGCGATTGTTGCGGGTTCAAGCAATGCCTGTGAGCGTTGATTTACGGTGTTGAGTTTTCGTAGATTTAAAATTGTATTCCGAGCCGAGATGGCAATAGGGGGCAGATCCGCGTCGGGTATTGTGACGACAACGGGTTCGGTAGCTTCTTCTTCTATTGCTGGTTCTGTGGGGGCTTGTTCGTCTGTGTTGGGAGCATCGGCTACTGTCGGTTCTGCGTTATTGGCGTCTTCTTCATTTTCCGCATTCGCTTCTACAGCAGGTGTAACCTCTACATTCGCTGTGCCTGTGTCTACAGCGTCTTCTTTGCTGGCATCTTCGGATTCACCTTCGCCGACCTTGTCCGAGTCCGCCTTAGATTCTGTTTCTGCTTTAGGTTCTGGTTCTGGCTCGGGTTCTGGCTCGGGAACGAAAAGTTCCTGTCCGGTAATGGTCAGAACAGCCTTCCTGAGGACGGGTTCATAGTCGCTGGTTTTTGCGACCATCGCGGCCACGTTTGACGCTGTGCAGGTGATCTCAGCATAGAGGGTTACGGATGTTTTTCTGGCACCAATAAGGGCGAAATATTCCGCCCGGTGCTGGATTGTTTTCTGTTTGTGGTCTACCACAAAACAGGTAATTCCGGCTGTGAGTGCCAGGATTATCACGATTGAGATTATTGTCAGCACGCGGTGTAGCTTTTTCGCTCGAGCGCGTTGTTTTTGAGCGAGTTCTTCTGGGGTGGGTTCTGGCGGCGCTGCGATGTCCTTCTCAGCCTGTGTGGGCTTAGTCTTCATCGACATGGTGCCACGTTGGCCTGTGTTCTTGGAAATGATGATCCGCTTCTTGCGGTTGGTGGGTGCGGGGGCGGCAGATTCCAAATTCGAGCTTGCGGCCGATGGCACGTTAAGTGTGGAATTCTTCTTTCTTATGCGGATATTTGTTTTACCACCAAGGTGTGCTGTTGTTGATATGTTACCGCTGAGCGATTGTAGCGCTTTGCGCAGGTCGCTTAATAGGGACTTATAGGTCGGATAGCGTTCTGTTCGCTCTGTGGCAAGCATACGTGTGATGACGCTCACAACTTTGTCAGGGATGTCGGGTCGCACTTCTTTTAGATCGGGGGGTGGGGCTTCAAGGCGAGCTTTAACCACTTCAACTGGTGTCGCGCCTTCGAATGGGGGTTTTCCTGCAAGAATATGATAGAGCGTTGCCCCTAGACTATAGATATCGGCACGGGCATCTACCTTCTGTCGTCTAACCTTTTCTGGGGCAATGTAATAGGGGGTTCCCCAGATGCCTTCAGATGCGGCAGAATGGGCAACTGTTGCCAGACCAAAATCAACGACTTTGGCACGCCCTTTTGTATCCAGTAGGATATTCTCGGGTTTGATGTCCCCGTGAACTATGCCGGCCTCGTCAGCAGCGTTCAACCCTTGCGCGACTTCGTAGCAAATGCGCATGGCCAAGCTTGTTGAAATGCCGCCCTCTTGTTCCATCATCTTGTCGACGCGTTTGCCGTCAACAAGTTCCATGACAATGTAGGGTTGTCCCTTTTCTTGGCCAAATGAGTAAATCTGAGCGATGTTGGGGTGGTTCAGTTTGGCGACGGCTTGGGCCTCACGACGGAAGGTTTCGATGAATTCGGCGTCGTCTCCAAGGCTTTGAAGTATGACTTTGATGGCAACGAAGCGTCCGAGTGACTCATCCTTTGCGTAATAAACCCCCCCCATGCCACCGGTGCCGAGTAGTTTGAGTAGGAGAAAGTTGCCTAAGCGTGCGGGAACCCCTTCGACGGATCCACAATCGGGGCATTCAACTTGGGTGAAGGCGGTGAGCTCGGAGACATCAATCAGGCATCCACATTCCGCACACTGAAACTCGTCCACAGCATCCGTGAGAATGTTTATTGGGGACGTGTCCGTTGTATCAACAGCAGGGGGCGTCTCTGCTTCGGCGCCATCGTTGTTGGTTGGCTCCTCTATGCGGTTATTTGCCGTTTCTTGCATAATTAAGATATAATAGTGGATTATGTGGATATGTCTATGCGAAAACATGGGGTTCCTGACTTGCAAGATGAAATGCACGCAAGCGATATAGTGGGTCTATGATTCTCA
>CAZNWT010000160.1:0-8170 GCA_964576795.1 uncultured Victivallales bacterium | reverse complement strand
CGATTTTGGCCAGGCTTGCTTCCCAGTAGGTGCGGATCTCCGAGACGCGCCCGTTTTCGGGCTTGTCTCTGACGCATCTCGGAGATCTGCGCCTACTCCATCAAGTTCCCCCTGCTCTGCGGTGGTGCCTTCCGGATTCTGGAAGTCGGGGCGTAGCCAGCGGATCTTGCCTTGGGCTTCTTCGGCGGCGCGTTCGGTGTTTAGAGCTACCAAGCGTTCGAGGATTTGTTCGTCGGTTAGCGTGTCGGGCCAGCCGTAGGCGGCGCTGACGGCTTTGTCCAAATCGGTGTGGAGCTGTTTCAGGACAGATACCAAGCCCTGTTCGTGGATGGTTTTGTCTTTCGCTGTTAATGCCTCGCCGTTGCGCAGTTTTTCGAGAACGTTGTACATGCCCGTCATCGTCAACTTGGGGTGTTGCTCCTGCTGTCGCTTGCGGTGAGCATCAAGTTGTTCTGCGAGTTCACGGATGCGGGATTTCTGTTCTTCGGTGGCGGTGGGGAATGGGAAGGTTTCGAAGCATGCCGTTTTAACGTAGACAGGCGTTGGGCCTAACTTCGCACCAGCGGCAAGGGCCCATGTGACATGGATTCTTGAACTGAAGACACCAAGTTGAAAACCATCATCGAGGGCAATATTCACCAGCTTGTTGTCCGGCAATACGGTCTCATCAAGAAACGTAAAGAAACGATACTTGCATGTCTCGACGGTGGCAATGTAGCGGGGAAGATTAGCCATAGATTTTCTCAGAGCCACTCGCGTTTTTCCGAAGAGCCACCAATCCTGAGCATATTTGTCTGCATCCTTCGTTCTGCCCTTCTTTGCATCCCGCTCTGGCTTCACACGCTCCAATACCCATTGGTAAATAGCGGGAAACTTCTCTCTGACTTCAGCTTCTGACAGTCCAAACAAATCAATCACCATCACACCACGCGGCGTTGCCGTCATGTCCCGACCGTTGCGATAATTGCGGATGTGTTTCTCAACCCCTTCGAGCGTACCAAAACCTAGTTGGGCAGCCTCGTCCGGCGATACGATGAAGCCTGAGCCTATAAGCTGAACACCCCTGCAACTCAGATCCTGATTTGCATGCAGCGGCACTGCGCCCGCAACGTCTGCCCCCACAGTCAGATCTGCCCATAGCTTTCCGGTGTTCGATTCTAGTTCAATTTCATATCCGTCGCCATCACCTGCCGTTTCTGATACGAGTGTTTGCAGCATGCCCTTGCATTCCCCTGCCGCAGCAGTGGTCATGGCAATTCGGACGGCGGCACCATCAACAGCATCAACCCAGGGATGGTCGGGAATAGCAAAGAGGAGTGAAAGCGGTTTCTTAGCCGTTAAATGGGTTTCGATAACGCGGCGGTTGAATTTCTGGCGCAGGCTGTTGGTGGTGATGAAACCGAAACGCTGGGCCTTTCCGGTGCGCGCCAGCTCGGCGGCGTGATTCCACCAGTACATAACGAAATCGCTGGATTCTCCAACATCGCTATGAACGGCGCGAATCGTTTCAGTGTAGCCATCCCCAAGCGCATCGCGCATTCGGGCGGGGCCGATGAATGGCGGGTTGCCGATGATGTAGTCGGCTTCGGGCCATTCTGCTTTGCGGGGGTTTATGTATTTGTAGACGGGAATGCGTGCGGATTCGTCGGGGACTTCTTTACCGGTGACGGGGTGCGGCTTTGTGGTGCGGCCATTCCAGTGGGTAACGGGATTCCCATCGTCGTCGATAACTTCCTCCTTGCTATCAAATTCAATAAGGGCGTCGCGGCATTCGATGTTATGAAAGTTGCGGATGATGGGCTGTGGCGGCTGGACGCTGCCGCGATTTCTGAAGTGCCATTGCAAGGTTCCAATCCATAGGACGAGCTCTGCAATCGCGGCGGCACGGGGATTGACTTCAAGACCGAGGAACTGATGCGGGTCTACGGTCTCGCCTTCCATTTCAAGGTGTGACTGCGTGTCCCCCATTGCTTTTAGGGTGTCGAGAATCTCACCTTCAATGCGTTTCAAATGTTCAAGCGTCACATAGAGAAAGTTGCCGCTACCGCAAGCGGGATCGAGAACGCGGATATGGCATAGCTTGCGGTGGAATTTCTTTACCTCAGTAACAGCCTTCTTGAGTTCATCCTGATTTGCGAGCGTAACGGCGGCAACGTGTACAGACTCCCACTCTTCACGAATCGGGTTAACGATGGTCGGCATGACAAGCCGTTCGACGTAGGCGCGCGGCGTGTAGTGTGCGCCCAGTTTGTGACGGTCGACAGGATCAAGGGCGCGTTCCAGCAGTGTGCCGAAGATGGCGGGTTCGACATCTCGCCAGTCAGACTTGGCGGCTTCAATGAGTAGTAGCAATTGATCTTTAGTGAGCGGGAGAGCTGTGGAGTCGGCAAACAGTCCGCCGTTAAACTTGAGAATATTCATTCGTAGCGTGATGGAAAATCCGCCTCGGTTCATGCGGTCCCATAACTCCTCAACCATCGGTACAAATTGTTCTGGGGTGTCGCGTAGGCTTTCGAGCAGCTTTGTAAACGCGCCGCGCATAAGCAAACCGACATCCTCGGCAAACATCGTGAATAGGCATCGCATGAGAAATGCGGATGCAGTCTCCGCTGAGTGACCGGCCTTTTCCAACGAGACGGCAAGCTTTGCGAGTTGCGACGCGATTTCACGAGTAACGCGGGCGCTACGTTTGGTCGGGTCGAGCTGCGCGGGTGCCGTCCAAACTGCTTTGAGGCGAGCGCGGATCTCGGGGCGTTTGAGATCTTCAAGGAATATACGATGACTGCCCGGTGCCGGGAATGGAATGTAGGTTCCACCTGTGCAGGAGAATTCGGAGAACAGCTCAATGGAATGGCCAACGTCGATCACGACAAGAAAAGGCGGTCGGCCTTCGTCGGTCGATAGTGCCCGGATATACTGCTCGGCCTGGCCGCGTGCGCGAAGCATGGCAACATCCCAAGCGCCGGTCCCACGCTTGCCATGACCGATTTTGAGGCTTCGTTTGATCTTCCGCATTTCTTCGGAAAGCTTGTCATCTTCAGCGGGGACATCTGCGCCTTGCTTGGCTTCGAGCACAAAGCAGCCACGCTTGTAGAGGTCGATTCGACCGGTGGTGGTCTTACCGTCGCCATGATGAAACGTGACAGCCCGCTCGAAAACATAGGCGTTCTGCGTTGTGTCGGGCGTCGCCGGATCGGGGCGGGGTGCGCCGATTAAATCACAGAGTTCTGATAGAAAGAGCTGATAGTTTGCACGCTCCGCTGCACCGGAGTTTTCCCAGCGATCAATGAAGGTCGTGACCGCAATATCTTCAGGTGATGCTTCCATTGTTGCGAGAACTCACTTCCTTGAACTTAAGTGCCAAAACAGAAAACTCATACAGATTTACAAGCAAAGTAATAAGCATGATTGCCGAGTAGATCAAGAGGTAGAATGCAGCAACAGTCACCAGAGCGTACGATGTATGAGACCTAACCACGCGCAACACAAGAAGAGCGAGAACGAACACGCCGAAGGGAACGCAGAAAGCCAATGCATAAACGCCAAAGGACCGGCGACGGCGAAGCCAAACGCCAAAGTCATTCTGAGTCATCGCGTAGAACCCAAGGAATACCGCTACAGCAAGACCGGCGCACGCAGAGAGAACGGCAGTCCAAGCGCCAGAAGCATCCGCGACGATTGCCAGAAGAGAGGCAGATGGCACGAAGCGCCATGCCGCGACAACAACAATCGCAGCAAGCACCATTTCGCCGACGTACGCCCAGATGAGGGCGAGAAGTCTACTGCGTTGGCCCAAGATGATCCTCCCTTGGGGCAATTCGGTCAATCTCCTTCATAAGAGAATCAAGAACCATACGAGTCTCCTTGGCTCTGGCGTTATCCTTAAGACCGCGCATGTAGTCGCGGAGTCCATCAAGGTTTCCGCGAGCCGCCTGTTTGCCCGTAACCACTCTCTCTTTTTGGCCTCCTTTAACCCCAACAAATGTAACGGGACCATCTTTATAGCCAGCCTCAGCAAGAGCAACCGATGCATGCGGAAGCGCACCATCCTCAGTATTCAATCCACTCGAATTCCGCATATCTTGGGTATACTCACGGATACCGCCCTGGCAGAGATCGTCGTAGAGGCGCTTCGTGTGCCGAGAGAGTTCGGGATTAGGGAGGCGGACCTTGAGCCGTAGACGAATGAGTTTTGGAAAAGAGCGGAAGATTTCAAGGAGTTTCTTCTGTTCAGGAATAGGCTCCAGCGCCAGCTGACTGCGAAAGTCCATAGCCTGTGCCGCTCTGCGGGAAACGGTCTCGAACGCACGCCGCCAGCGGGCGCTTGAGAGGAGTTGGGCGTTATGTTCAACGGCCACGATGTGTCGATCAAGATATACGAGGATGAGCATTGAATTCGCAGGGGGGGGGGCAAGCTGAGTCACGGCATCTTCTATGCCGCTATCGGTTACCGTCTGTCCTGCCTGCTCAAGTACGGAGCGCGAAAGAACAAGCTGAATAATGCGATCCGTATTGTTTGGGGCAATACCGGGAAAGCTCTGAAACTCCCGAACACTCCAAAGATAGACGCCCTTCTTTGTCTCGAAGTCGACATCGTAGTCTGGCTTTGTCATCGCCCTAAGAACACTGGTGATCTGGTCGTTGGATCGCACCGTAGCACCCATGTACTCAGTGATGTCCTGATCAACAACATTCAGGCGAAACACTTCAAATTCGAAATCTCGAGCTCTGGCCATGTTCGTTATTCCTTTCTGTCCCCGTGCGTCCAAGGACGCGTAAGTGACGGCTTAGTTTCTGAACAGCAGACTATCAGCAATAAAGAAGTGTGCAAGGCGGGATATTGAAGTACTTGAACGATTCCATTGAAGGTGGAATGAAGGCGTGGAGTGCTAGACGCTACGGCACGGTCGTAGACCCTCCGTCGCCGAAGGCTATGGAGGGCGCAGCGGTGGCGGAATGGAGGGTGAGGGGTTCCGCTTGCGGGAAGAGGGAACCGGAGGTTTCCTTTTCTGGAGGGGGGCAGCGTTCCCATCGGAGATGATCCAATGTAGACAACGGATGCGCGAAACTCAACATGTTGTTGATGCCGTTCGTGCAGATGCCGCGAACCGGGATAGAGCGAGGGGGGGGGGCCTGTCTGCTGCGTAGATCGCTGGATGCGGCGTCAATGGCGAGCTGGAACTGCTACATTTCCGTACTACGCAACGGTTGGGTACTATGGTTTGGGGCCGACAATTATCTGAAGATCTTCGTTTGGGATTAGTGTGCCTCGCATGTACTCACTTCTGATCCCAGCGTTTGCGAGAGCTCTGGAGATGCAAAAAGCAGAAGGGTTGGAGATCTTTGATTTGGATAATACGCTGATTCCTGATGGAACAGGAGATCCCCGCCACCATGTAGACTCCACCTTCATTTTAGACTCGATCAGTGCAGCCTCGATTTCTAGCGCAAAGAGCCTCGCTTCTTCATCTCCACTCGGATAAATAACCAGCACTTTCTGCGGCGGTGGAGCGACGCGAAGATCGGCGATCAGAGCCTGTCGTATCTTGGATGGAATTGATCTTTTGTAGGTGAGTTTATCTGTCGCCGTTTGAACCTTTGTCAGCATGTCATCCATCTTTATGAACAAAAGGTCTAGACGCTTGTCTGGAGGCGCATTTGAAAAACTCTGATTTGCAGCAGCAAGAAATGGAGCAAGCCGGATCTGCGCCTTGTCTCGTTCTCGCTCCGCCTTCTGCATTTCCGTATCAAGTGCAGTGGCTTTCGACTTCAGTCGTGGCACCGCTATAGCCTGTTGATATAGCGTAAATGCCGTCGGCAGGAAGACCACGATTAAGACAAGAACACAAACAGGCTTCCGCCTTTTCCAAAGGTCGATGATATCATCAAGGGCAGTCTCGGTTTTCCCAATAATAGACTTCTCAGCACTCATTCTTGTCACTTCCATTTCCAAATGTTCTTGTGGACTCGTCGTGAAATCCAGCGTGGTTTCATAATAGCATGAAGTCCCGCTCCCACTGTCATGAACGTGTCAAGAAAGAGACAAAAAGGTGGCCACGCACATTTAGCAAGCTTCACGAGGCTGGTTGCGTGTCGCTCGCAAAGTAGTATGGGGCACGGTCGTAGACTCTCCGTCGCCGAAGGCTATGGAGGGTGCGGCTGGAGACGGTGGCGGCGGGAGGGTGACACCTTTGCAGGGATTCAATTCGATCGCGGGTTGCGGTCTAGGGTTCGGCTAGGTTTCTCTCGTCCGCTCTTCTTGAGGTAGTGCCTGGCGGCCACCAAGCCGGTTGCGATGACACTTGAGAGCACCCCTAGAAGGAAGGAAATACAGTGCTCCCACATCCGACGGCCACGACGGATCTCTTCCTGCACTTGCAGTATGGCAGCGAGAGACTCTTTGTCAGTGGCAAGTGCGTGACGTAGGTTCTCCTTCTCGTCCGATAGTGAACCGATTTCAGAAACGAGCCGTTGCTTACTCTCAGAAATCTGCTTGCGGGCCGCTTCTGTGGCCACTGCCGTGAACTGCTCCATGATGTAGCCTAGATCACGTTCATATTGCTTAGTTAGCTCCACATACGCCTGAAGGGATGGATCTCGCTTGAGCTTCATATGCCATTGGATGCGGGGATAAAACACGCAGAAGACACCGATGGCGGCGAGAAGCCATAACATACCCCACGAGAAGCGGTATATGACGGACCAATTAGTACGATACGAATATCGAGGCGTACGTCTCAGAGTCATGTAGCCCTACGTTCTTCAGCAATATCATGCGACATTTGCATTCGGTGATCCGAGTTCATAAACAGAGGATACCAACAACAGAATTGAGTGCAAGCGTGGCATAAGCCGACTGAGGGGGGGGGTAGCATTTCCATTGGAGATGGAACGATTGCGTGGATCGTTGGACGCTCCGGCACGGTCGTAGACGGTGGCGGCATGGGAGAAGGGTTCCGTTTATGGGAAGAGGGAACGGAGTTTCCTTTTCTGGAAGGGGGGTGAGGCTCCACCAGTCCACGTGTGGACTGGTGGAGGATGGGGGGCAACCTTTGGCAGCGGCAATCATTTCTCCTTCACTCAACGAATCTCTGCACGAACGTCCTAAGGTGGATTACGACCCAGTAATTTGTACACCTGATCCTCGGTCAACCGCCTTTGGTCCGCGAGTGCGTTTGCAAGCAGTTCAACGTCATCACGATTCAATAGATGCATGGCACTTTCAATGTCACTTTCCCAATTTGCAGGGTGGCCTTGGAGAAACTGCGCCTGAAAGCGTGCGTGTATATTCTGATCTACACGGGATGCATAGTCTCTATGGTTGCCCCAGAGCAAAGTCTCTGCGGCCGCGCCTGCTGCGTAGAACTGTTGCCACTGCAACGCTTCTTTCTCTGTGCAGCTGTCAGGCTCATCGAGAGGTCCGCAAGCAATGTCGACAACACCACGCCCGTCCTTGCTTATCTCTACGTAATTGAACGGGATATCGAAATTTGTTGCCACGATGGCGTGGCCCGCCTCGTGATAGAGAGAGCGGCGTTCGATCTCAGGAATATCGGGTGGCAAGGTTTTGTTCGCAGTTTTCATTCCTACCAAGGGAAGTTCACGGGAATGGGCGTCCGATCGGGGAACGCATCCCCCACGGCCGTGTCCAATTGATCTGCAAGGAACTTCTCTACACCTTCCATCTGGTTTGCGTTCACCTTGGCCCATGTGACTTGCAGGTCCGTATATGCTGTGATGTTCTTATCTTTGCGATGGGCGGCAATGCGGTTCTTGATGATGCCGCTACCGAGCCGGACGACCTGCTTGCCAGACCAGATGATGTAAACACCCTTGAGATCCGTGAAGAGGTCTGCTGTGAGATCAAGGTCCTTGAAATCGCACCAGTGACCATCTTCACCACATTTCCCCCAAGTTAATGTAAGCTTCGTTGTTTCGGCCATGAAACACTCCTTTCTTAATCTACGAACATGTGCATCCGGTGAGCGAACTTTGTCAATGCAGGATAGCAGCAATAGTATTCTGTGCAAAGGTGGAGTTTTATGCGGTCTCGATTTGCGACCGCATGCTTGCATGCCACGAAGCGATCGAATTGAGGCAGAATTCACCTGCCTGCGGCATGGGAGAAGGGTTCCATTTATGGGAAGAGGGAACGGAGTTTCCTTTTCTG
>CAZNWT010000159.1:0-8318 GCA_964576795.1 uncultured Victivallales bacterium | reverse complement strand
CGCTATGCTCAGAAATGTGGCGTTGTTCTTCTTCAACGACCAGCAGGTTCACTCCTCTCTTACCGGTTTCGTCGAAGCTGTAGCCGCTGATTCATCCAAGGTATATTCAATGCTAAAGGCCCGTTCATGATCCCATATGAAAAGACCGTGCATCAACCGAGGTAGATATCCGCCAGACAATGGGTTACATATCGGGCTAAAGGGGTAAAGGCGGGGTTGGAGCGGGCGGCGGGAATCGAACCCGCGTGATCAGCTTGGAAGGCTGGAGTTCTACCATTGAACTACGCCCGCTTTTTCAGTCGTCATGAACGAGGTGCGTATAATACAGATTCACTAAATGGAGTCAACCTTTTCATTGCTCAGTCACCTTCAAATTTGGAGAAGCGTCGCATTCCGTGACAAAATCCCCCCATCGTCCGAGACCCAGTCCCGCGATGCACCCAATCATGGATGCATTGTCTCCGCAATGCTTCGGTTCCGCTAGCAGTAACTGTTTGCCGTGTGTTTCGGCGTAAATCCGCAACCGTTCGCGCAGCCGACTGTTGAGAGATACCCCACCGCCGACCGCAAGCGTTTGGATTCCCTCGAGAGCTTTGGCTATCCGCTTCAGCAACGAGTCCACAATGGCTTCCTGATAACTTGCAATAACATCCACGAGCCGCTGGCGATCATTCTCCGGAATGGGGTTCGCTTTGAGGTAATACAACAAAGACGTCTTGAGACCGCTGTAACTGAAACAGAGATCCGAGTCCATGCCGCCGATCAACCCACGCTCTCGCTTTGCACGCCCACGAGGAAATGCAAAAAATGCCGGGTTCCCTTCACGGCCTAGCTTATCCATGATCGGCCCACCGGGGTAACCTAACCCTAGAAGATTCGCGCCCTTGTCGAATGCCTCTCCAGCTGCATCATCAATAGTCTGCCCCAACAACGTGCAATCACCCAAACCATCTACCCGCACCAGACATGTGTGTCCACCTGAGACAACGAGCGAAATGAATGGGAATACATCCGATGGACGGGGCGCTCCCTGCGCAAGGAAGGGAGAGAAGATATGCCCTTGAAGATGATTGACGTAGCAAATTGGCTTTTCAAGGCGCATGGCCAACCCCTTTGCTCCCGCAAGCCCCACTAATAGAGAGCTTGCAAGCCCGGGCCCATAAGTTACCGCAATGGCATCAACATCCCCCCACCCCAACTGGGCATCATGCAGGGCTTCTTCAATTACATCAGGCAAGACCTCGACATGCGAGCGACATGCAATCTCGGGAACAACCCCACCATAGGGCCCATGCAGCGCCACTTGGCTAAAAACAACATTCGAAAGCACCTCATACGGCTTGCGAACCAAGGCAACGGCAGTCTCATCACATGAGGTCTCAATCGCAAGAATATGCACGTCCAGCCACCTCTCCGCTCTCTATTTTCGAATTCCAAGTTTCCAATTTCCAATTTACCCTAACGCTTCGTCTTCTTGAAAATCATGACGGCTTGAAGTAAATCAACAGCACGCTCGAGCTGCCGATCGACGACATCGGAATATTCCACTTTCTCTTCATTCTTGAAAACGTCAGGGTTCTCCAAATGCGCACGGTGAATCTGAACCCGACGCCATTCTTCACGATCCAAGTATACGGGTAAATCGGGATCAATACCAATTTCGTGAATCAGGCGTCCACTCGGGGTGTAGTAGTGCGCGGTTGTAAGCCGAATCGCGGACTTCCCATCCGTACGGCTTGCGATGATGCTTTGCACAGACCCCTTTCCAAACGAGGTCTGTCCAACTAGGATCGCGCGGTGATGATCCTGCAGCGCCCCCGCCACAATTTCCGATGCACTTGCGCTCCCTCCGTTTATCAGAACAACCATCGGGATGTCAGGATAGCAGACCCTGCCGTCTGCTTTGTATTCCACGGTGGCTGTCACGCCTTCACGTCCACGTGTGGAAACCACCAATGCTTTGCGCTTCAGAAACGTCTCGGAAACACGAATGGCTTCCCGCAACAATCCCCCAGGATTGCTGCGCAGATCCAATACCAGCGCCTTCATACCATCGGTCTCTAATTGAGTCAGAGCCGCGTGCAGCAAATCTGTCGTCGGAGCTGCAAACTGTGTGATGCGTACATACGCTATGCCATCGCGAATGATCCTTGCCCCTTTGACAGAGGACACTTCGATTACAGCACGAACAATTTCGACCTCACGAGGCTCGGTGTCATCCTCTCCCAGAATCGAGAGAACAACCGCATCCCCCTCGGGGCCTCGAAGCTGTGTCACCGCCTCCCGCATGGTAATCCCCATGGTGCTTACGCCATCAATCTCTACAATCTTGTCTCCCGATTGCAACCCTGCTCGAAATCCGGGGGTATCCTCAATTGGGGCAATAATCGTAAGTACTCCGTCGCGAAGGCCAATATGGATGCCTATGCCTCCGTACTCGCCCTGCGTGTCGGCCTTCATCTCCTTATATTCATCAGCATCCAAAAAGGCGCTGTGGGGATCCAATGCATGCAACATCCCCTTGAGTGCGCCTTGCATCAGTTCTTCGTAGCTATGCTCTTCTACATAATGCTTTTTGACGATCATAAGCATCTCGGTGAGAAGTTCCATCTGTGAGTAAGCATCCGCAACTGAATCTGTCGCATTCGTCTCAACCGCCAAGGATGAATGCGCACAGGACGCAGAAATCAGGGACAAAATACAAATCCATCGAAACCATGTAGTTTTCATCAAAGTATCCTTACCGACAATCGGTTTCTGTCATAACTGACAGCACGTATTCTTTTCAAAACCTCTTTCGTGCAGGGCGTTAGCAGACTCTCTGCCTTCTCCCCCATTTTCCACACTTACTCCCACTCTTAAACAGCACACTTACTCGACCTGCTTACTCGATTAGCCGTCGATTAAGCCGGCAGTTTACGTGAAACCGAGTAAGAAAAAGTTTAAATATGGAAGCAAGAGTCTTCTCGTTTTCCGTTTTCAGCCTGCCCTCCATAGCGTGCAGCGCGACGGAGGGTCGCCCGTTCTCGTCACCCCGCCCGTTTCCAGTACCTGTGGAAGATCATCCACAGGAACAGCATCAATACCAAATCCAAATACCAGTGACAACGCTGGACAACAAATTCAAAGCGTTCCCAGATCATGCATGGTGCAGCCACGAAGGAAAATCTAGGTTGCACACAGTTCCTCCGGCGGGGGTGCCCTACCACCCGTTTGGGGGCATCAGCTAACAGCATCTATTCCAGTCGTATTCTCTATCTTGCGGCGGGGTCACAGCACATCCGCCTTTCTCCCCGTTTTTATACGTGTTCTGTACTGCTGAATTCTCACGAATCCAGCTACAAGAAAGGAGTTTCGGGTTGACTCGCAGGCTTATGCTAATGGAATATACTGTTCCTCAATGTGATAAATTATTGAATCAACAAAGGAATGCGTAGCAATGGAACGATTGAAAATGGCGGGGCAGGTAGCAGCGGTTTCATCTCGGGATGTGGGAGAGTCTCCAATTGGTTTGGGGTTTGAAAAACTGGATCGTGCCGTATTTGAACCGGAGAAGGCTTACGATAAAGTGGCGGCCCTGGGAGTGAAGTGGATTCGAATTCAGTCCGGCTGGGCGCGTACTGAGCAGGAAAAGGGCGTATACAATTTTGAGTGGCTGGATAGTGTTGTGGACAATCTTCTCCAGCGGGGATTGCAGCCATGGATGTGTCTTTGTTACGGAAACGGACTGTATACGGAAGCGGCGGCAAAGGTGTTTGGCGCTGTGGGTTGTCCTCCCATTTTCAATGACGAGGAGAAACAAGCGTGGCACAACTACGTGGTTGTGATAACCGAGCGCTATCGGGGCCGGGTGACGTGGTACGAGGTGTGGAATGAGCCAGATGGCGACTGGTGTTGGAAGCATGGCCCGAACGGAACAGAGTACGGGGAGTTTGTCAAGGCCACTGCCGCAGCAGTGAAAACGGGCGATCCGGATGCAAAAATTATCGGAGGATCAACATGCCTGCGTGATCTGGTCTGGTTGAACGATGTGCTGCGAAGCGGAGCCGCTGCCGATATGGATGCGCTGACCTATCATGCTTACAGTCCTAACGAATCTGTAGGTTTTAACCGAGTCCATGCTATGCGAGCCCTCTGCCATGCCTATAACCCTGACATGGAAATCATTCAGGGGGAGACTGGCTGCCAGTCGCGCAGTGACGGTAATGGTGCACTTAAAGGCGGTGCTTGGACGCCGATTCGCCAGGCCAAGTATCTAGCGCGCCACACCATGGCCGACCTGTTCGACAATGTTAAGTTTGCCTCCTATTTTTCCTGCATGGACATGATTGAGGCCCTTTGCGGCACAGTGGGGGACAAGGCCAGCTATTTGGATTATGGTTATTTCGGTGTTCTGGGTGCAGACTTTAACGAAGAGGGTTTGGCTACCGGTGAGTACACACCAAAACCGTCTTATCGCGCTTTGCAAGTGATTGCTGCTTTGTTCCGAGATGGCGTGGAATTAGCGGAACTTCCGGTTCAGTTTATGTTTCACACGCATTCGCCGCGCGTGTTGCGGGAAGATGATAGGGAAACGCAATTGCTTTATGGGGGATTTCGGAAGCCCAATGGTGCAACTGCTTTTGTCTATTGGAGGCCAACCGAGTTGTTGACAACCAGCTACGAGTCCACTGTTTCTCTGCAAGCGGCTGCGTTGCCGGGGGAGGTGAGGTTGATTGATTTGGTTGATGGCACTATCTACACCTTGCCGGAGTCTATCGCGGAAGATAATGGTCGTGGTTGCCGGACGTTCAAGAATCTGCCTCTGCGGGATTACCCATTGGCGCTTACCTTTGGTGAGTTTGCGTAGTAAGGGAGAAGCGTTGCCTTTGAAAAAGACATCTGCAAAGAAGCAAGCGGTCGCCGGTAAATGAGAGGTGCAATCGGTAACGCGGGCGCTGAACATTCTGGAAACCGTGGCTGCCAGCGGCGAGCTGGGCGTGACTGAGATTGCAGTAGCCGTTGGCTTGCATGTCGCCACGACGCATAACCTTCTGCGTACGCTGTCGAATCATGGTTATCTAAAAACCGTTCCGGGCGGTATCGTATGGGCGTTTCGGCAGCACTGCTTGCTGGGCAGGGTGATGTAGCCGAAGGGCTCTCGGAGTTTCTAGAGCCCTGGATGAAGCGCCTCAGCCGCGAAACGGGGGAGGCGGCATCTGCCTTCGTCTTAGGCGATGGGCTTGCTCGGATTATTACCTTTCAGCCCGGAACATATGCTCTCACGATTCATTTTCCCAAACGGATTTGGCACGATGTCCTGAGCTTGGCTACGGGGCGGTTGCTTGTTGCCGAACTACCAGAATACGAATGGCCGCAGTTCATTTCGGATGAGAACCGAACGGGAAAAAGCAAATGGACGTCGCTATTGCGTGAGATTCACAGAGTTGGATACTGCATCTGTTGGCATCCTGAACAATTGGCAATGGCTTTCCCTGTGCGTAATCGTTTTGGGCGCATCATGTTCGCCGTCGGCGCTTCGGCTCCCGTCTCCAGAGCAACGCCCGACCAATGTGCCCTGATGTTTACGTCAATTCGCAAGATAGCCTGTGACTTGTCACAAGGGTTCGAGTGCCCGAACAAGTTGTTGAAAACCCTTGCAATAACAGCGCTTCCAGATGGTGAGATCGAATCATTTCAGAATCCCAATATCGGGTGAACGCATTTGTGGAGACATGGGACGTTCCTTGTAACTATTTCTCTATTAGATGGTTAATCGGATATTCACACCCATCCTTACTCTATAAGACCATGCACAGGAAGAGCATCAACACCAAAATCCGGATACCAGTGACAACGCCAATGAACGGTATACGCTCATATTCAATCCACCCGTTAGGAATGCGCTCGAGGGCTTGCATTCCCGAAACCAGAAGACGCACAAAACACCAGTTGGCAGAGTTGAACACCTCTCCTAACACCGCAAAGATAGATCCAGCAGTGATGGAGAGACAGGCCGTAATAAGGATCAGGAATGCAAGCGGGATCGCGAGAAGATCACCAAGAAGGGCTAAGAATGCCGCGTTCTATGAGTAGAAATAATGGGGGGGGGGCATCTTGAAGATACCCCCCCCACCCCGCAGGTACCCACTGTCGTTAATGCTCCTTTACTGGCCAATTGAGCCCACCAAGAGACTAACGATGACACCCCTAAAATCACTGGACAGTCCGATGTTATGGGGGTTAATATGAACTTTAGTGTAACGTCGTGTGCAGGTTTACGACCCGATTTAGCAGGATGAACCGCATAGGGGGGTGTTTTGTGCGGGTTATCCTCCTGATTTGGCAGGATGAACCGCATGAAAAGCGGTAAATGGGCTCAAAAGTGAAGGTTTACGTCAATAATGGGCAGATCACCCGCATAGCAGATCTGCTCAATAACAAGTTAGCGAGGAGAATTAATGAGCAACATACTACCACAGGTCATTAGCGGATTCGCGGGAGCGTTCTTCGCATTTCTATTCATGCGGCTTGCCGACACAGGTAAGAGCATTGTGGATCGGCAGAATCAACACTTCCGCTCCCTCGGTAAACTTGAAATACTTTTCGGGGATGTGGCAAGCGCAATTCAGAGCAATCAGTACGAACTCGAACACTTCCTGCGTGCCTATGCCCACCTGCAGGAATCGAAATGCATGGTCATGACCCCCAACCGCCCCCAGCCGCTTGAGTTTCGTGACGATGCCTTCGCAGGGCTCGGAAATGGCGACCTACTGAACGAAATTATGTCATACCGAGCGCAGGCCAGAAGTATTAGCAGAAACATCACTGCGTTGTGGGGAATGCACGAGAAGTTCCGTGACATTGCGTTCACTCATCCGGATCGCTTACAGGACTACATTGACAACTTTGCCTTCTGCGCAAAATCGGCGCAACGGCTCACAGTTGCCCATGCACAGCTTCTCGATCAGACGATGCGACTCCAAGCCGCTATCCGTATTCTATATCGAAGGGATCGAACGTGGCTCCACCGACTCTGCGCCAGCGGGATCAGGACCCATTACCCGAAACGAATGGACAAGCTACTGACGTGTGAGTTAAAGAAGCTCCAGTCAGAAATTGACAAAAGCCTTTGTCAGTCGAAACAACGAGTTGACGAGATTCTTCGCGAACAAAAGCGTGGAGAGCTACAAACTGACCCGCGCGGACGCGGCACAGTTTGAGCCTCACGCACAGCGTTATCTTCTTAAAAACAACCCTTGCCATACACATCAACCCGATATATTGTGTGTATAGATTGATAAGGAGTAATTGATATGAGTAGAACAAATATAGTGCTTGATGACATGCTTGTCTCAAAATGTCAAAAGGCAACTGGAATTGAAACAAAACGCGGCCTAATTGACCATGCCTTACATGAACTGCTTCGCCATGCGAATCAGAAAAGAATCCTTGAGTTGAAGGGCTGTGTTGATTGGGATGGAGATCTTTCAATTTGGCGGAAAGGACGTCAAGCCTGATGGTTCTAGTAGACACAAGCATTTGGATTGATTTCTTTGCGAATAAACAGACACCCCACGTGTCGGTGCTAGAGTTTCTCCTTGCCGAGGGAGAAGACGTTTGTACTTGCGGTATTGTTCTTACTGAAGTCTTGCAAGGCGTAAGGGACGATCGAATATATAAAAAAATCAAATCATACTTTAACAATCTTATTTATCTTCCAATGAATCAGAGTTCTTTCGTGAAATCGGCGGACATGTATAGAAGTCTACGAAGAAATGGTATCACTATCCGAAAGTCATTGGATTGTATGATTGCTGCTGTTGCCATTATTCACGGTGTACAACTTTTACATAACGACCGTGACTTTGACCCCATAGAGGAGCAATGCGGTTTGAAAGTTGTAAAATTCAGGAAAAGATAGTCGGGATAGGACCTCCCCTCGCGGGGAGGCCCTCCCACACCACCGAATATACGGATCACAATAACGGCGGTTAGGATGGTTAAGTCGGTGGAGAGTCCCGAGGCTACTCCACAAACCGGACGTTTGAACGTTGTATCGCTCTAACCTTCATTGAGCGGGTCAGAAGATCACATGTTCTACTTATCACTACCTTTTAGCGGTCCATTCGGAGCCGCCCTCCTTTCAGGCCTTCAACGGTCCCGCACAAACGGCGGGATCTTTTCCAACTGACTTCTCGTCTACTACGCCATCTGCTGACTGCCATTGGCATTAGCTGACATTGCTGCCAGCCCACTATCTGGTCTCACTACTTATCTGTGTCCTGTACAGCGACAATTACATTTCCCGTCTAGCGACAATTAGACTTCCCGTCTGA
>CAZNWT010000158.1:5918-8699 GCA_964576795.1 uncultured Victivallales bacterium | reverse complement strand
AGATGCCATCTCTGCTGTGATTCCCCCGCATTGATGCAAGGGGCTTTCATGAAATTCTTGGGCTAGAATGTTGACTGTGAGATTGCCGCCGACAGCCAATCTAGAACCGACCAGCATGATCCAATCAAGGATTATTCGACCTGTCTTCACGCACAAAAAAAGTCCTTGATGTTCACACACATGAACATTAGTCTGGTCTTGGAACATTATCAAAAAACCGAAAATTAAAAAAAAGGAAGGCAGATGCCTTGGATAAACGCAGATGATTGTATAGCGTGTGGTGTATGTATTGAGGAATGCCCGGTAGACGCGATTTCCATGAGCGGCCAGGCGGCCGTGATTGACGAGAAAGCGTGTATCCGTTGCGGCACGTGCCACGACATATGTCCACAGGAAGCCGTGCGTCACGACAGCGAAAGGATTCCCTTAGAAGTGGAGGCAAACGTCACGTGGACGAAAGACCTGCTCCGGCATTTTGAGTCCCCGAAGGAACAACGCGGCCTAATTAACCGCATGAAACGCTACTTTGCTAAAGAACGCAAGGTCGCCGAACAAAGCAGTGCGCGACTGGATCAGTTGATTGAAGAGATCTGAGGTCCCAGCCCCAGTCAAAGTCTTTCACGCGCTTTTGCACTGCGAGATAAAATATGCAATCTTATGAACTGTGACAACACACTTGTTTCCGAGTGTGTATTGAATTACAGAAAGAAAGAGGAGATGTGATGAAAATTGCCGTAACGTCGATGGGAGAGTCGATGGAATCGCCAATTGATCAGCGCTTTGGCCGCGCGCGGTTTTTTGTGCTCTATGATCTCGAAAGCGGAGAATGGACCGTCCACGACAACAAACAAAATTTTCAAGCCGCGCAGGGCGCAGGGATTCAAGCGGCTCAACATGTGGTGAATATGGGGGCCGAAGCCGTCATTACAGGGCATTGTGGGCCGAAGGCTTTTGTCACTCTGAATGCAGGTGATATCACCATTTACGAAGAAGCATCGGGATCCGTTCAAGATGCGATTAACGCCTATCAGGCAGGGTCACTGAAAAAGTCCGATCAGTCACAGGTAGAAGCGGGCTACGGAAGTGTGTAACGGCACATGAAACAGCAACGCGGATCCGTGGGACAAAATGTCGACATGGAACACCTGACGGCCATGCTGAATCGCATTGCCGAAGGGGTGTTTACGGTCGATGCCGACAGGCGCATCACCTTTTTCAATCGGGCAGCCGAGCGCATTACTGGGTTTTCCGCCGCAGAAGCCCTTGGGCAGCCGTGCCGGGACATTTTCCGAGCGGATGTGTGCGGCGAGCGGTGCATTCTGGATGAAGTCCGAACCGCCGGTGAAAGCATTACCGATCGCCGCGTGACAATTGTAGACCGCCACGGCCGGTCGTTAACACTGTGCGTAAATGCCGGCGCTCTGACAGATGCCGACGGTCGAAATATCGGCGGGATCGAGACATTTCGTGACGTCAGCACCGAAGAAGAGCTCCGTCGTCAAATCGAAAAGTCGTATACCTTCCAGGACATCGTCAGTCGCCATCCCCGGATGCATGAAATTTTCGCAATTCTACCCGACGTGGCCGCCTCGAACGTTCCCGTTCTGATAGAAGGAGAAAGCGGCACAGGCAAAGAGTTGCTCGCCCGGGCCATCCACAATCTGAGCGAACGACAAGACCGTCCCTTCGTAGCCGTTAACTGCGGTGCGCTACCCGATAATCTTCTGGAATCCGAACTATTCGGTTACCGAAAAGGGGCGTTTACCGACGCCAAGACCGACAAACCGGGCCGCTTCGATGCGGCAAAGGGCGGCACGCTGCTTCTGGACGAAGTCGGCAACGTGTCCACCGCTATGCAGATCCGACTGCTGCGCGTCCTGCAGGAGAAATCCTATGAACCGCTCGGGGCAACCGAGACAGTCCAGAGCGACGCCAGAATCATCGCGGCCACGAACCAGTCGCTCTCGGATCTGATTCACAAAGGTACGTTTCGCCAGGATCTCTACTACCGCTTGAACGTCCTGCGTCTTGAACTCCCGCCCCTGAGAGAGCGCCAATGCGATATTCCCCTGCTTGTCGAGCATTTCCGGCACCGACTCAATGCAGAAACAGGCAAAAACATCGAACGTATTGATCCCACGGTCTTCGACGTGCTCATGCGACATGACTTTCCCGGGAACATCCGCGAACTGGAGAATATCATGCTGCACGCGTTTGTTCTGTGTCGCGGCACCGTCATAGAACGGTCACACTTACCCGGTGATTTTCCGGCAATGACCCCGTCGGAAAGCACACCGATGCCGTTGACACTCAAGAGTGTGGAGAAACATACGATAGAAGAAGCGTTGCGCAACCACGCTGGCAACCGGTCTGCGGCAGCGAGACAGCTTGGGATTGATCCCAGCAGCCTGTACCGAAAAATGCGCCGCTTCGAGATCAAATAAACTTAGCACGTAACTGATAGCTGCCAGAACATCGTTTACAGCGGACAGGGATTGAGGAAGTCGAGGCGGTTAAGTGTATCCGAGTAAGGGTGTCGGTTAAGAGGGAAAGGGTACGAGGAAGTGTGTGCATGGCATTTCTGACACTTACTCGCACACTTCGTCGCGCCTCTTACTCGGACACACTTAACCGAACTGCTTAACCGGCAAGGTCGGATGTCATGGTATTTGACCGTTAAGCCCCCCTCGCAGACTGCCATACATTTCAGCCCAACTCTTGCAGATTGACATACCCCCCCCCATCCCGCATTAGACCGCCATGTAGATCGTATGTGACCAC
>CAZNWT010000158.1:0-5908 GCA_964576795.1 uncultured Victivallales bacterium | reverse complement strand
TAAGTGGTTACACATTCCATCCTATTTCTGGCACAGATCATGCTAATAAAGTAAGTCGATGAAAGTAGCATTAACAACCAGTCATGAGCGGATGGCGCCTTGCTTTGCGGGTGTGGAGCTGAGGGTGCTCAACGAAGAAATGAATTTGGACGCAGCAGAGGTGGTTTCGACTTGTGGATGGCACCCTTTGGCATGGGGCAACGAGCTCATGCGACTTGATGTTGCGTTGCTCTTATGCGCAGGGATCGACCACGGAACTTGGGCGGCCATTCAGGGGCACGGGATACAGGTCATCCCCAATGCCATTGGAGAACCAGACACAGCGTTCGCCACATGGCACAGTGGACAGTTGAGTCCACCGCAGGTTTGGCCGAGCTATCCAGCAGGGTTTGGAGCGGGCGGATTCGACAGGCTCACCGCAGGCAGGTTCGGTTCAGGTCAAAGGAGACGATTTCGCGGCGGAAGAGGATGATAACAATGAAGTGTCCGCCTTGATACAAGGCTTCCACCGTCGCTCTTCGAGCGATGGCGGACAAGACGGCGAATGCTTCGCAGAAGGAGGTAAGTAAGATGCCAGGTGGAAATGGAACAGGTCCAGGTGGAATGGGTCCCATGACGGGACGAGCGGCAGGGTATTGTGCAGGGTATTCAGCACCGGGGTTTTCAAATCCTGTTGGTGGACGTGGCTTTGGCGGGGGTCGTGGTTTTGGCGGGGGTCGCGGCTTCGGGCGTGGCTTGGGATTCCGGGGAGGTCAAGGATGGGGCGCACCCAATGGAATCCCGGCTTACGGCGCCGGAATGCCACCCATGCCTTATGGAGGAACCGCGGGAGTTCCTTATGCAGCGGGGCCAACCTCGCAGCAAGAACTCGATGCCCTGAAGGGACAGTCGCAGTACTTCGAAGATGCGCTGGAGGGAATGAAGAAGCGCATCACCGAACTCGAGGACACAACCGCAGAGAAGAAGTAGTCTAAAGACATCGAAAGAATAGGGGCTGCGGCTGGATCACAAACGATCTGGTCGCAGATTCCCCTTTTCTGTCAAGAAATGGAGGATTGCCATGCCTAGAGGAGACGGAACAGGACCATCGGGATCGGGTCCCGCAACCGGTTCAACACGCTCACGACAAGCGGAAAGCGGTATGGGAATGAGTCAAAGCCAAGGGCGCGGTCGCATGGGTGGATTCAGCATGGGCACTGGTGGAAATTGCGTCTGCCCGAACTGCGGAAAAACAGCATCCCATCCGCGTGGCGCTCCATGCACCCAGATCAAATGCCCAAGTTGTGGGGCCACAATGACGCGGGAGCAGTGATCGTCAATCGCCGTTCGTTCGGACAACGTCATGCGAACGCAGTCCGAAACAATCATAAGACACAAAATACACACGAAAGAAGAACACATGGGTTCTCCTGAAACCCGGTCAATTTCAAGTGTGAGAAAAGTCAATTTCTATGACAATACGCAAGCATTATGAGAAAATCAGAGCCGAGATCCCTGACTACGTCACGATAGTCGCTGCGGCCAAAACGCGGACACCAAAAGAAGTGAGGGATCTTATTGATACGGGCATCACCGATATCGGCGAAAACTACATCCAAGAAGCCGAAGATATGCAAAAAAGTCTTGGCAAGATTGCAGCAAAGGTACATTGGCACTTTATTGGACACCTACAAACCAACAAGATCAACAAGGCATTGGGGCTGTTCGATGTTATTCAGACCTTGGATTCCATGAAAGCGGCTCGCGCGATCGATAAGCGAACACAGACAACCGTGTCAGCCTTGATCGAGATCAACAGCGGACGGGAACCGCAAAAAAACGGTGTATTGCCGGAAGACGCTGAACGCGTTATTCGAGACATCGCATCTCTGGGAAACATCTCAATCAAGGGCCTGATGACCATGGGACCTCGCTTCGGCGATCCAGAGGAAGCGCGCCCCTACTTTCAGGAAACGAAGAAACTCTTCGACCATATGGATTCCCTGGATATTCCTGATGTCAAAATGGACGTTCTTTCCATGGGCATGTCCAACGCCTACCGTGTGGCAGTTGAAGAAGGCAGCACCCTGATCCGTCCGGGTACCATCCTGTTTGGAGAACGAACATCATGACACAGAAACTTGGCCGCAATGATCCCTGTTGGTGCGGTAGCGGCAGAAAATACAAGACATGCCACATGGAGAAAGACCGATTGGACGGCAGCATGCAGCGCGATTTCGACAAACATGATCACTCACAGACTCCGATGTCTCCAGGACACGTCACTCCCATGCGCCCTGTCCCCCCTCATATCAAATGTCCCGATTACGCCACGACCGGAAACGGTGAACATGCGTGCTCTGGATTTTCCCGTTTGGGTGGGTGCGAACTGGAGCAAATGAGGGAAACCTGTCGAGCCGCCCGCCGCGTCCTTGAGACAGGAATCAAAGCCGTGCGTTCCGGCATCACAACCGACCAGATCGATGCTGTAGTTCACGAAGCATGCATTGCCGAGGGAGGATATCCCAGTCCACTCAATTATCACGGATTTCCCAAGAGCGTATGCACATCCGTCAATGAAGTCATCTGCCACGGCATTCCAGACAACCGACCGCTCAAGAATGGCGATATCATAAACATTGACGTCACTCTCTTTCTAAAAGGCTTTCACGGTGATTGCTCCGAAACGGTGCCCGTAGGTGAAATCGACGAAGCCTCGCAGCACCTCCTGGAGATAACCCGAAAATGCCTGCAACGTGGCATTTCAGCCATTCAGCCGCACGGGCGAATCAGAGACATCGGCGTTTCTATAACTGACTATGCGCATGGGGAAGGCTACAGCGTGGTGCGGGCCTATTGCGGACACGGAATCGGCCGATGCTTCCATATGGACCCGCAGGTTTCCCACTACCCCAGCAATCAGGACACGACAAGGATTGAACCCGGCATGATCTTTACCGTCGAGCCCATGATCAACATCGGCAAATGGCAACACAAGGTGTGGGATGACAAGTGGACCGCCGTCACCGCCGACGGCCAACGCAGCGCTCAATTCGAACACACGGTGCTTGCAACAAAAAACGGCCCGGAGATACTAACCTTACTGTGAACCATGTAAGGATCGAGATGCACCAAACAAAGTACATTAGATATTCTCAATGCTGATACGCCTTCTTCCGAAGAAGACGTTTTTGTCATCGACAACGCTCCGATCTGCCGTCGCTGCCTTTTCCGTGAGGCTGAACCGCTTCAGTTCTATCCGATCGGGTTTGTTTCCAACATACAGCAAAGAGACAACAGCGACTTCGGCCTTCAGGCTCATGAGCATACATCACGAATCAATCTCTTTGCCTCGTAAAACGCTTCATGTACAAACTCGAAGAGGAAGAACGCCTTACCATCATCTACTACCTGCACAAATCCCGGCCGACTCTTGACTAGTATTCAATAGGGTATACTATGTTTGGGTCGTCGAACGCATCATGCCAAAGAGTATTCTTATGACTATCGAACGATGAAACCCGCAGCTTTTAGCGAAGGGGATGTGTACCCTTTCGTTCCGCCTGAAAACTGGCTCCGCGTAGCAATACGGGCTGGCGGAAGAGCTTCCGCAAACAGCGCAGACACAAGTTAATGCAAGAGAAAAGGAGCGACTCTAATGCCCCAAGAAACAATGAGCCCTCGTGAGCGATGGCAGGCAGTGTTGAAGCGCGAAAAACCAGATCGTATCCCCATGGATTACTGGGCAACTACTGGAGCATCAGAAAAGCTTGTAAAGTATCTGGGGGCCCAAGACCTCAATGCCGCGCTGGCGCAACTGCATATCGATCGTCCGCTAACCGTGGCCCCAAGCTATATGGGGCCAAAACACGAGGCCGGAAAGGATGTCTTCGGCTGCCAATACAAGATCGTCACAAATGCGACTGGCGGCTACAACGAATGCGTGTTTCATCCACTGGCAACATATGACTCTGTCGAGGACATTCAGAAGCAATACACGTGGCCGAAGCCCGACTGGTGGGACTACTCGCAAATACCCGAACAGATTAAGGGACACGAAGACAAGCCGATCCGCGGTGGCGGCTCCGAGCCCTTTCTCACCTATTGCGAGTTGCGCGGCCAGGAACAGGCGTACATGGACCTGGCCCTGAATCCAGACATAGTTCACTACTGTCTGGATCGCCTTTTCGATCTGGCCCACGAAAGCACCGCCCGTATATACGAGCAAATCCCCGGCCAAGTCATGATTACCTATATTGCCGAAGATTTGGGTTCCCAGGAATCGCTGCTCTTTTCGCCCGCCCACATTCGTGAATTCCTGCTTCCGCGGATGAGGCGCATGATGAATCTTGCACACGGAGCGGGCGCTTACGTTTTTACCCACAGCGATGGTGCAATCCGCGATGTAATTCCGGATCTCATTGAGATTGGCGCAGACGTTCTCAACCCGATCCAATGGCGTTGCCAGGGCATGGAACGCGAGGGTTTGAAGCGCAATTTTGGAGATAAGCTCGTGTTTCACGGCGCGATGGACAACCAGGAAACGCTGCCGTTCGGCACCGTTGAGAACGTCCGGCAAGAGGTCATGGACAACCTCCGGATACTCGGCAAGGGTGGCGGCTACATTTTCGCGCCCTGCCACAACATTCAAGCGGTTGGCCCGCCAGAGAATGTCGTCGCGATGTACGAGACCGCATACGAGTACGGATGGACGTGAGCAACCATCAGATGCAGGGCAGCAGGTGTTTATCCGCGACAAGGCAGCAGGCGTGCTAGCGCTGTGGAACGTGAATCATGACAGGATACGAACGGATCAATGAGTTGCTGTCGATCCATCGGTCGAGAGATAAAGCAGCAGACCCCGGGTTGACAAGAGTGCCGGTGTCAACATGAACGAGTTTGTGTTCAACAAAGCGTTTCGACGCGAGTTGCAGGAGAGCGCCCATCATTACGGGGAAGTCGTCTTCCTGGAGTCCGTTCTCTGTCCCGGCATGGCCGTTATCGAAGGCGGGGCGAATCGCGGGGTTACGGCTGTGGCGATCGCCAAGGCCGTCGGCAGGAAGGGGCACGTGTACGCGTTCGAACCGGTGCCGGAGTACTTCGAGGTACTGCAGGCGAACATTGCACTGAACAAGATGGCGAATATCAGCGCAGGCAACTTCGCAATAAGCGACCGAACGGGGCCGCTGACAATTTACAAACACGGCGAAGGAAGTGGTGTAGCGCCCGTTCAGGATGCTGAGATAATCAGCGTGGAAGGGGTCACCATTCCGGAGTTCTTGTCGGCTCACCATATCCCGAAAGTGGATTTCGTCAATCTCGACTGTGAAGGCAGCGAGCTTTTTATTTTTCGGAATGCCGCAGCGTGGTTGAAACATGAAGCGCCGCCGATTTTCTGCGAGGTGCATCGTCAATACATGGAGACACTTGGACACTCTGTAGACGACGCCGTCAATCTGCTGTCGGAGTTAGGCTATGAGGTTAGCCCCATCCAAGTCAAAGACCTCAGCGCCCCTTCGGATTTCAAGCGCTGTTCACATATCTACGCAACACATCCTCGTCAGAGCAGAAAAACTCACCGCGCTGGTCATAGATCCGCCAACCGATATCATGCGTTGCCTTCCGAGTAAGCTAAAACTTCACGGCAACCCCAAACCGTGATAGCTTTCTGCCTCCTATCCGCCGTGCCAGCCCCAGCAATGCGAAGCGATCGTGAACGGCTGCACATAGGGGCCTCCATTCCATGATTTCGACTTGACTAGAGTTGCAAGAATAGAATAATGTTATGCAATCAGAACATTGAATGGTTTTGGGCAGTCGGCAATCGACGTGTGTCACTTCTGCGAGGAGTTGAAGACAGGCAAAGAACACGATCAGGGGTGTTATTGTGGCAAAGAAACTGAGTGCTACGATGGAGGACTATCTGAGA
>CAZNWT010000157.1:0-8831 GCA_964576795.1 uncultured Victivallales bacterium | reverse complement strand
CAGAAGTCTACGAAGCTCTTCCTCCGCAGAAGCCGCCATGCCTACCATCAGTCGGCATTGTTGATTTTCAACTCCGGCAAATGTCTCTATTTGGCTGTCGACAGCTTTCCATCCACGCAGATTGAAATATCCAACGCAGAAATCAGAACGCTTGGAGATCGCGAGTGTCTCTTGCAATGCAGGTGCTAACGACTCATCAATGTTGTCGAAGATTCTAGGCACACCACCAACTCCATATTTTGCATTTTAGAACGACTGTGGTATCCCGATAGGGCTCCCGTATATCTTTGATTCTGATTCGAGACTATTGCACATTTACATGCAGTCGACAAGTTATGAGAGATGGCTTTTGCGGGATAAACACATCTAAACCGATCCTGCCCCATTACAGCCTGTTTCTATTCTACAAATATCACTCATCGTGTTGTGCTTCGCACCTCTCCAACTCTTAACCGTACACTTCGTCGCGTTACCCCTTACCCGACACCCTTACTCGGATACCCTTAACCGGCCAATTCACTCGGGTTTATCCCATTCAACGATCTTGATACGAGAGGGCGCAAGTCATCTCTGCGGGTGTTTTGGCTGGCGATGCAGCTTGCTGAATGGCCGCGCGGTGGTGTAGAGTCCAATGACGAAATACCCAAGTACCCAAATACCCAAGGAAATCCGAAACACCCAATGACGAAGGAACACGACCAGCATGCCGTGGTGATGATGCGCACATCGCCGTGCACACACTTTTTGCCATGCGCATCATTCGGTTCGTCATTCGGATTTAGTCATTCCTTGGGTATTTGGGTATTTCGTCATTCGGATTTGGCGCATCCCGTCTGCTGACACCCCACGCTTACGTCACGGAACAGATCCCCGCAGAAGTGGAATGCGCCCATACGAGATACGCTTCGCCATTGTTGCTATATTTCCAATCGTTTTTTGCATACTATTGCGTCTTTTCGTTCGTGCACCCATCGCGGTTCACCCACAGATTCTCTTGAAGAGCCACCTTTGTTAGGTCGGATTACGATTAGGAGTACGATTACGATTAAGATTGAGCTCCGAGACCTAATCCGCAAGCGATTCGTAAACGACCCTGATCCCTGGTTGAAATCCTCTACATGTGAAACAGGCTGAAGATGAGGAGGCCGACGAAAGAGAGGGCCCCCGCAAAGCGAAATGCAGATTGCACATCCGCGTGTTCCCGTTCAGTTCTATTGGCTTTGCGCGTAAGGTTCCTGAGAATACCAAAGACGATACTGGTGAAGATACAGAGCGCCGGGAGTCCGCATTCTGTCGCGATTCGAAGCAATAGGTTGTGAGGGCACGGAACCGTTGTTGGCGCGATGCGATTTTCGAGTTGGGTGTATGCATCACCGAATGCACCCGGACCACACCCCAAAAAAGGTGACTTCGCAACCATTTCCATGCCGGCCGACCAGAATTCCAGTCGACTTGAGTTACTGCCCTCGTGTAGTGACGTCACGGCACGTCCACGATTTGCTACGGCGGGAATAAATAGGGCGGCAAGTCCGAAGCACAGGGCAAGGATTGGCAGCCAGCGTCTTGCCCGTCTGTTTAGCACGATAAGTACGCCCGCCTGTGCCGCAATGGCAACCCAGGCCGCCCTCGAAAATGAAAGCAGAATGCCGGTGCTTACGACGGTTGAGCCGATTACGAACAGGAACCGTTTGTAGGCTGTTGTGTTCATGGCCCCAGCCATAATCATGGGTAGGGCTCCGACAAGAAAGAAGGAGAAGATCCGATCAAAGGGTTGTCCGGCATTTAGGTCAGGAGGTGCGAGGCAGTACCAGGGGAGAACGGATCCAGAGTGGCCTGTTACGTGAGTGGCTAAACGGAGCAGAACGGCTAGGCTACATCCGCTGGCGAGGATTGCCGCAAACCCGGTTGGGGAGAGAAATCCTTTGGCATGGGATGTGAATGCTTCCCGGATGGCAAAGAAGGTGACAAAAAAGAGTGTTGCAATAGTACTTATGGCAATACTTTGCATGGGGGCTATCCCGGTGACCGATGCAGGAAAGAGCATTAAGCAGAAGCAGAAAAGATACATGGAAAATGGGTGAGGGCGAACGGGAGTCCAAGCCGGATGCAGAAAACGGATGAGGTAGATCTCGGCGATGAGGATTGCAATCAATGCCGTCGTTAGTAGCGCATAAGCGGTGAGGGGGGCGCTTGCCGTTGCGGCGGTTGCCAGCATAAGACATGTGAACAGAATGCCCGTAGCGTAATCAAATATGACTTTGGGTTGATGCGCTTGCATGGCTTCCTGAGCGGCCCCTCTGTTTAATCTGAAGCTATTGCTTTGATTCCATTGGGGGTGACTATAGCATGGTGTGTAAGGTGCGTTGAGACAAAAAGGTTGTTTGCCATTTAAATTGTGTGATGTTCGATAAGGCGTTTGAGATGGGGCGCGTGTCCTCTAGTGAGGGGTGATGCTTTGCTCTCGTAATGTGCGCAGCGAAACATGTGCCATTCGTAGCCCCACAAGTCCACCAAGTGTGCCAACCGAAAGCATGGTGCAATGTGCGATCAGCACGACTGCAAGTGCTTTCTCCTGTTGCATGCCAAAGAGCATTACCAACGTCATCTTTGTCGTTGCTTCGTAAATGCCAATGGAGCCGGAGGTCGAGGATGGAACGGCAAAGGCGACATGGTTGGCAACCATGAAACCCAGTAGCGCCAGCGGCGTGAGGTGTACTTGAATTGCGAATGCGGCGAACCAGAGTGCTGCAGCAAGAAGAGCCCATTCTGTAAGTGTGATGAGCAGAACGGCTGCAAGCGATGTCGGGTTGACGGCGGTTTGGCTTATGCCCTCAAGCATTTTGGTGAGCATGTGCCCGATGCGACTAACCCATTTGATTTTCATATTTTCCAGCAGCTGGTGGGGGAGCGCCCCCAGTGCAGGCCAGCGAACCATGACAACAAGAAATGTGGCGGCTGCCCAAACCATAGCCAGCAACATGCGAATGGACGTTATGGCCCAGGGAGGGATGGGGACCATCGCACTCAACACGAGTAGTGCAACGGTTAGGAGAAGGGCTTCTACGACTTTGACAACAAACTCTGCGCCAATGATAAAGGCGGTCGAAATCCCACCGCTCCGGCCGAGGATATAGGCGCGTACAAGTTCGTGAAGGCGTAACGGAAATATGGTGTCGATCAAAACACTGGTCATTTCGGCGGCGAAAAGGTTGCGGTAGCGCAGTTTCTTTATGGGTCTTACGAGAATTCCAACCTTTGTACATTTTACAAAAGCCGACACAACGTTGAGGAATGCTGAGAGGATAATGCAAGTGACTGAGGCGTCTGCCAGTACCTGTAGGAGGGTGGTGAAGTCAATCCCACGGAATGCGCGCCAGAGGCAGGCGATGGCTACGACAAAACCAAAAAGGCTTTGGCCAGTCCCCCATATTCGGTTGGGGCAGGTATGGAATGGCGGGTCAGGCTCCATGACGTGATATTCCCCGCACTTAGTAGGTCACCAGTGATTTGAAGGTCAGCCATCTTCGAATCACAGCAAGGCTGAGTTCTCCGCGAATCAGCAGCCCCATACCCATGATTCCCAACTTGAGCACATTGGCGACATAGGCAAGAAGGGTGACGGGCAGGGGATGCCGTCTTAGGAAATTGTTGGCGGCAATGCCACGTAGGAGGGATTTGGGAATAAACGATTTTGATACGAGGACGTATAGGGCTGTCCAGAAACGATCCTCTGTGGGACGTGGGTATGAAAGATCAACCCGAAACTGCCGAAATACCTTCGTTTGCTCTCCTTCGATGTCAGCATCAACGATCAGATTGCACTGTTTGAGATCGTCAGCGATTGCGGAGCCAGGATATAGCGTCAACGAAAAGAGAACCATCTCATAGGGGTGTGGCAATTTGAGAAGAAGGTCAAGGAGCCTTTGCTTGTCATCCGAGGTCGATACAGGATCATCAAGGATGACCTGATAGCCCGCGTGAACGCCACTGGCATGGATAGCCCTTGCTGCTTCCAGCACCTGCTCGTCAGAGACATTGCGCCCGTAAAGGCTCCGATTGATCTGCTCTGTATGCTGGATGCCCATGAAGATAGTATGTAGCCCGATGGCCTTAAGTCTTTCGAGGCGATCCGCGGTGACGACTCGCGGATCCATATGAATTTCAAAAGGCAGTCCTATCTCCTTAGGCCAGCGATCACAAAACGCATCAAACCAGTCTGCCTGAGTGGGGAACTCTTCATCATCAAACCGTATGCGTTTGAGACGCGTAAAATGTTTGCAGGCATAGCGGATCTCATCGAGAATGTGGGTGACTGACCGCGTGCGGTGAAACTTTTGTCCGGGGTACATTTTGTGGACAACACTGTTTGAGCAGAACGTGCAACTGGGGAAGGGGCAACCTCGTGAGCCCATAACCAGATAGATGGCTTCGCGGGTGCAGGGATCGTTGCCGTGATAGACATGCCCCGCCTCGATAAACGTTTTGTCGTGGCTGTGGTAGTCGGGGAAGGGGAGGGAATCAAGATCTGAGATGAGCTGAGCATTGCTGTTTTTAACGACTCCGTGTTCGCCGTGAAACCAGAGGCCATCAATGGCGTCAATAGGCTTCCCCAAGCGTAGCGCTTCAACAAGCGCTGCGATTGCAAGTTCGGCTTCGCCAATGCAAATGAGATCTGCTACTTCCGCAGCCTTATCGGGGCAGGAGGATGCATGCATGCCCCCCCAAAGGATAGGCGTTCCCAAAGCGCTCCGGATTCGAATGCTCAGGTCAGCCGCAATACGATGAAAAGCAGATGCCCGGACGCTGATGCCAACAAGATCAGGGTTGATCTGTTTGAGTTCAGAGATCAGGAGTCCAATATCGTCTTCGCTTGGCGGCTCAACACGATTCGTCACCCAGTCTTTGAAGTATACCTCGTGAACCTTCACGCCAGCATTCCTTAGAATTGAGGCAAGCAGTCGGATGCCGGTATTTTCGATGACGTAGAGCGATACGAACGCAATGGTAAGATCAGGCTTTCCCGAAAGGGCGTTCCAGCGAGTGCCGGGACGTGTGGGGTCGCTCGTGTCATGCGGAGTTTCAAGTTTGGTGTCGTTATCCATAGAGTCGACTCATAATTTCCACGGCACCTTGCATACATCCCGGGCATTCCTGCACGATATTTCGAGCCTCTGATATCTTTGCGGAGTTCCATGCTTGTGAAAAGCCGTCGTTAATAACATTGCCTAGTGGCTTTTGGTTCAGTCCGCAGGTGATGAGGTCACCGCCCGGATTGAGATACATCAGATTGCGAAGTTCACCACAGTGAAACTTGACTGAGTTTCCGCCGACGGCATGTTTACGGAAAACGATGCGGTTTAGTGCGCGGAGAAAGATGCGTTCGGTTGAATTGAAGCCAGAGGATGCGCCGTGTTGTGTGCGGTTGAGTTCACGCAGGGCTATGCTTCGATCCTGCATGTCGATCACCTCTGCGCGTTCCTTTCGAATGTCACAGTCGCGTAGAAATGGCTTAACCTTGAACCCGGGGACGACGTCGATTCCTATGGTTTTGCACATCGTGGTCAGCTCTTCCATCTCCTGAACACTTTCGTCAGTCATTGTAAAGTTGACACCAACGTTGAAGCGCTTCTTTTTGCGGATAGCGGCTAAGCCTTGCAGTGTTTTCATGGCATCGTCGAAGGAGCCTTCTTGTCCTCTGGAGCGGTCATGGGTTTCGCGCAAGCCGTCGAGGGATATGCGCATGTGTAGGCCGGGCCATGCAAATTCATCAGCAAACGCAACAATCTTATCTGTTAAAGTACCATTGGTAACGAGTTGGACAACAAAGGGATCAATTTCTTCACGGAGGGATTGAATGATAGTCGGGAGATCCGGTCGCGTAAACGGTTCACCGCCGATAATTTTTACGATGTCAAGAAATGGCAGTTGGCGGAAGACCTGAGCCCATTGGTCCGCATCCAGCTCTTTGTCTGGCTTACGTTGCCAAGCGTCGCAACCATTGCAGCGTAGATTACATTTCCATGTGATAAGTATATGAGTGGCGTGTGGAAGCGGCGTGGATCGGAAGCCAGGAAGGCCACTGAGCCTTGATTGAGCAACGTGTCCGTATGCGCGTGCGCGAGCAGGTAATCTTAGTGCGTGTTTATTCATGAAGTTTTGGACTCTTCGCCCGCGCAAGTGATGCTGTGCATCGTTGATACGGCGTTTGCGAGATCCATGTCGTGTGTTTTGAAGTAGTTCTCAATGTATCGTTCACAGATGTCCACTTTGTCATCAAAGAATCTTCCCACCTGTTCAGGGTTGTAGGTTGGGTGAATGTTAAACAATACGTCGGGAAGGTGTTGTACGCTCAGGAGGCAGTATCCCTGATTGCCAAAGGAATGCTTATCTAGAAAACGGTATCCACGAAATACGCCTGCGTTGTCAAGGAGCTCGCGCTCAGACGCCTTTTCAATGTGTCCATCCAGCAGAGGCGGGGCGTAAAGCACACCGTACTTTGCACAGAGTTTCTGCAATCGACTCACCGTTGCATCCATCGACATCACGGCGTACTCGCCACCAACGGAGGACCCGAACAGAATGTGCGGAATGCCATGTTCGAGGTTATAGATGAGGATTTTAGTGATGAGTGCCATAGTGCACCCAATGCAACATCCAAACCCCTGTCCATATTCTTTTTTGTCTTTGAGAAATGAGTTTGCTGAGATTTGTCGAAAAAGATCGTTTGTGTTGATGAAGCGGTGAAGAATAACGTCATCACCCCAAACCTTTTTTAGATCTTTCACGGCGCGCCGCGCCCATCTGTTGAAAAGGTAGCCATATCCGTGATTTAAGGTGTGCAGATGGACACGGCCTTTTTTTTGCATCGCGGCCATGTATGCCACAGAGGTGGAATCCATTCCCCCTGAATACCCTACGCTGCAATCGCCTAAGAATTGTTGTTTAATCGCTATCATTGCTATCGCCCTGAATGTTTTCTGCTAAAAGATTGCATCATCACGCCTAAAAGTTCATGAGATGCTGACTGATGGAATATACAGACCTGATGAGTTTATTTCCAGTAAATGTTATTGCGAATTGTCAAATTGCCAGTGCTTCGAGAAGACTCGCCCGGAGTTACCATGTAGAAATTAAAAGTCATCCAACACGGCATCATTGTCTATTCCACTGTCACGCGAAATACTTTCGGTTCGGCTGGGAAAAGAGGCGTTTGCAGGCATTCGTCCGCAAACTCAACCTGCTGCCAAGAGCCATCCGGAGCGATTAGCTCAACACCGGCGATGTTGAACGCCGCATTGATCGGCAGCACCTCCAGCGGATCGTGTCCTAGGTTGAAGCATGCCAGCAAATAGCGTCCGTCGGTAAAACGACGAAGTTTGAGATACACCTCGGCATCACCGGGATAGTAGAATTCGACGGGTGTACCACAGACAAACTGGAGGAGTTCAAGAATCTCGCGCTTGCGATCCTCACTATAGAATCCGAAGGAAGACAGCTGCCCTTGCTGGCCAAAGGTTTCGGCAAATGTGGCCACCCGTCCCCCGAGGGCGTTCTCGAATAGCGTGACGGCAGGGCCGAGCTCCGTAAAATGTTCACTCACACCAGAAGTGCGGTGTACCAGCGTCGAATGGGTTTTTACTTCCGGGGTGAGCGGGGTGAGGCGTGAATACGTAAGGCCTGCACGCATTGTAACCTGCCCCCACTGTTCGGCGGAAACCTGTGGTCCATCCCACGACGTGGCCATGATGCCGATCTCTGCGGCAAAGCCCCGTTGGCAGAGTTTCTCGGCGGCGAGGCCCTCCAGAACCAATCCGTTTGTCAACAGCTGCCACACATCGTTCTCCAAAAAGAGTTCCACATCGGCCCCTGTCATCATGGCAGGAAGGTTCGGCATTTTGGCATAGTTGCAGGGTAGACCAAACACCCCCAGGGGATCACCCCAGGTCTTTCCCGAGAGGACGCTGCCACCGCGATCCGGCGCGGTGTTGAAGAAAGGTGTATTGGGGAGCGCGGCGGCGACATAGCCGGAGGGCACGCTATTCTGCACGGCTTCGAAGAGGGTTTGGTAGAAACCGTGGTATTTTGTCAGCACCGTGCGGTAGGCGGTTCCGCTTGCAGGCTGAAAGGCACTACAGTAGGTAATCCAGTGCTTGGCGCCATGGCAACCTTCCAGAATCGACCCCGTGTAATGGCTATGCAACAGGTTGGCACCAGTACTGTAACGGTTATGCGGGCAGGTATCGGTCTCGGCCAATATGATGATGTCGTCGTCCAGAGCGGCGATCTGGCCGGCTCCGTCATACATGCGTCTGGAAAACGAGCGCATTTCGGGTTTCAGGTAACGGGCGTTGTTGATGCGAACCACCCGGGGGTGGCCTTCACCAGCGAGGGTGCGTGCAATGGCGCCGGCATGGCGAATGTCGCCAGTGCAGGTACAGAAGCTTCCAGGGATGGAGGGGTCGACCTCGTTGATACACTTTCGAATGACCTTGGCGAGCTGGATGAGAGAATCCTCCAGAAGCGTATCGTACGCTTGTGCAGCCGCGGCGTCTGTTCGAAGTGTATCCAACAGACTTTCACGCGTGAAGGTTCTGCCCAGGCGCTCACCGATTTCGGCTAGGTGGAGTGGGCAATAGCAGCCATTGCGGCCCGTGAGTAAGCGAAAGTCGTCGTCGATCATGATAAATGCCGGTTTGAGTGCAGCCAGGTGTCGTATGGCATCGCCGACATAGGTCTGAAATGGAACGTCCAGCGGGCACATCTGGTAGACGATGGCGCCAGCGGTTCCAAATTAGGAAATCTTCGAGTTGCGGGAGGGGCTTCGGACATGA
>CAZNWT010000156.1:0-8957 GCA_964576795.1 uncultured Victivallales bacterium | reverse complement strand
ATGTCCGAAGCCCCTCCCGCAACTCGAAGATTTCCTAATTTGGAACCGCTGCTCATGGTGGTACCTTAATCTCAACACAAACACCGGCGTACAGTCGATCAGTCGCGTCAACGTTCGCGACAGCAACGCCGACGGCGGCCAGACACTGTACGGCGGCACCGGCTCAAGCGACAGCGGAAACAACAAAAACTGGGTGTTCAAACCGGCAGGAACGTTCTTCATCTTCCGATAAAGGGAAAAGAGCGGTGCGATATCCACCTCATGGCCGAAGAGGATGAAGCGTTGCTTTCCGTCCTGAAGGGACCTTCGCTGGTGATAGGGGATGATACCTTTGTGGACGAGGTGCGCTCCCGCACGATAGAGTTCCAGTACAAGCATGCAGGGCTGACGCAGCGTGAAATGGCCGGTGTGCTACAATTGGCAGTGGTGCCGCGGTAGGCCGACAGCAGAAGAAGCTGGTGGACGAGCTGACGCGTGACCGAGGTTTGCGCCGCCATGTCAGCGAGATTGATGCACGTCTCCCCACGTCACGTCAGCCATGAGGAAGCCGTTAAGGCTTATGTTTAGGACTGCCCCTAATTTCTCCCATGCGCGATGCAGCCATGTACATGGGTGTAAAGTGAGTGTGTGAAGCGGTGGTTGCGCGCGGCGCACTGCCGTAATCTCCATCAAAGGAAAGGACTCTGAGATGGCAAAAATAGAATTGCATAGGCAATTCAGAGTCTGTACGGTTTGTCTAGTCTAATGGAGAGGCATGCATGAAGGCGGGCGGAGCTAACGAGATTGCGCGATATCTGACCGACAAGATCGGGTCCGGTCGCATTGGGCTTGGTGAGAAATTGCCGACTCGGGAGGTGTTGATGGTGCGGTTCGGTGTGGCCCGCGCCACGGTGGATCGTGCCGTGCAGACGCTTGTACAGCGGGGATGGGTTGAAACGCGGCGTGGTGCTGGTAGCATTGTGATCAATCGCTCCGTCCCAAGGCGCGTGGGGTTGATTGGAACGTTGACGGGCATTACCGCACTTCCTCAGAGTCCCGGTGTCGAAACGGTTTTGCTCAATCCGGACCGATGGCAAAAAGCGGCAGCCCGGGAGCGCCTACAGGCATTTGACGGATTGCTCTGGCACTGTCCGGACAGTGACGCCATGTCATGGATCTCTCAACTCGGCGACACGATTCCGCAGGTGGTGATAAATCGTACACCGCCGGACCTTAATTACGTGTCCACCGACCATGCAGGAGCGCTCTACACCGTTACGCTCGAGCGCCTAAAGGCGCACGCGGCTTGTCTGCCTGTATTTCTTGGGCTAGAGGAACCTGGTGATGTCATCTCTATGCGGCAGGAAGGGTTTGTACGTGCTTGCCGGGAGCGGCAAGTTTTCTATGAAGCGCTGAACCTTCCCATTGTGTTTGCTGACAAGTATACGATGCTTGAGCAGCGCCTGTGCAAGCCGCGCGGCGGTCCATTGTTGCTGATCTCGGCAGCCCTTCAGAATACCGGCGTCGTGACGCGTTGGGTGCACGACCGTGGACTGCGCTGGGGGCGCGACGTTCTCTACTCCGATTTTGACAACACGTTTGCTGCCGATGTCTTTGGCGCGACGGTTACCAGTTTTGTTCAGGACTATGCGGGCATGCTGGATCTTGCGTTGTCGGGGCTGATCAATTTATTGGATGGCGTTCAGGATCGGGTACAGGTGTTGTGCCCGGCGCTGCGCCGAAAGGGTGACACATAGGTCTCGACTTATTCGTGAGAACTGTGCGGCGAAGAGCGCCGCAACTGAGGAGAGTGAAGCATGGACAAGATGGTTGCAATGATTGGACTTGATACGTCTCATACGGTTGAGTTTACCAAGCTGATGCAGCATCCCGAGCATAAGGTTGTGGATGGCATGCGCGTTGCCAAGGCGTTGCGTTTTCCGTCGGTTTTCCAATCCGAGGAGGGTCAGGACAGCCGACAGGCTGAGCTGGAGGCCATGGGGGTGACCATGGCTGCAACCATCGAGGATGCCGTCGATGGTGTTGATGCGATTTTCTTGGAGATCAATGATCCGGCGTTGCATCTTCCCTACTTTGAGAAGATCGTTGGGCTGGGTAAGCCCGTCTTCATCGACAAGCCCTTGGCGGCGAGCGTTGCGGAAGGCCGGCGCATCCAGAAATTGGCTGAAGCGGCAGGCACACCGACGTGGAGCTCGTCCTCACTTCGATTCATTCCGTCGCTTGTGGAAGCTAAACAGAAGATTACTGTGCCATTCACGGCGCACACGTTTGGCGCCTTAGGAACGGCGGCGGTGGGGAGTGACCTGGTGTGGTATGGCGTTCACGCGGTTGAAATGCTCGTGGCTTCGCTGGGTGTCGGTGCGTGCGGGGTACGTGCGCTCAAAGACAAGCATGGGGTTACGCTATTAGTGGAGTATCCGGACGATCGCCGTGGGCTCGTTGAGTGCTTGCGCGGATTGTACAAGTACGGTGGTCGCTTGCAGTCTAAAGAGGATCTCGCATTTTTCGATTCTAGCACTGGGTCCCCCTATTCTTCGCTGATGGGTGCGTTGCGCGACTTTGTCATTGATAGCTTGATCCCCGTACCGCTTGCGGAGGCTCTTGAGGTCATGGTGATTCTCGAAGCGGGTGAACAAGCCGTGACCAGTGGCAATGTGGTGAAGTTCTAGGACGGTCAGGAGCGGAATAGAGTAACATAGGTTCTGGCGCGGTGAGCGCGCGGGACAAAAGTAAAGGAGTATGGGGTATGTCATTTCGATACACGGGTTTCGCTGATGAGGCGGGTAAATCGCTGGATGAGCAGATATCTGTTGTCAAGGCGGCTGGTTGGAACAGCATTGAGGTGCGCGCCTTGGATGATGGACATTTCTGCGATTTGAGCAATGATCAATGGGCAAAGGTATGGGCACGGTTGCAAGCGGAAGGTATTTCGGTGCCGTCATTTGGTGGGCAAATTGCGAACTGGGGCCGCCCGGTCTCGTCTGATTTCGCCGTCGATATTTCCGAGCTGAAGCGTGTGGCACCACGCATGCGGGAAACCGGTGCAGTCTGCCTAAGGGTTATGTCCTACCCGAACGATACAGAGCAGCCGTGGTCCGACACAGACTGGAAGCGGGAGGCGTTTCGCCGCCTGCGGGAGCTGGCCACCATTGCTGAGGGTTTAGGCGTCGTGCTGGGGCACGAGAATTGCAGTGGGTATGGGAGTCGGGGCATTTCTGAATATGTTGAAATGATGGAGGCGGTCGACAGTCCCGCTTTCAAGACGATATTCGATTCGGGGAATGACTCGCTTCACCAAAACGATGGCGAAGCTACGTGGCGTTTCTACGAGGCATGTCGAGAGCATATTGTCCATGTTCACATCAAGAGTGCGCGCGCTGGAGACGACGGCACGTATGCTACTTGTTTCCCTGATGAGGATCCCATACAGGCTCGCGTGTTGGCCGATCTCAAGGCGCGCGGCTACAACGGGTGGATCTCGATTGAACCTCACCTGCATGCTCAGATCCATGCGGCTCAGGAAATAACCGACGAAGATGCCGCACGAGCGACTTGGCTGGACTACGCAAAGCGGTTGGAAGCGCTTGTGGCCAAGGTTGGCTGACGGAGACGCATACCACCAAACCGTACTTACTTAACAGCGATAGGAAGAAACAAAATGAAGCGATTGCGTGTAGGCATCATCGGGCAGGGGCGAAGCGGTAACGATATTCACGGCCATACAATGAGCCTGTTGCCCCGGTATTTCGATATTGTTGCGGTGGTGGATCCCTTGAAGGTGCGGCGCGATAACAGTGCTGCGAAGTTCCAGTGCGAGACCTATAAGGACCACCGGGCGCTACTCAAACGGGACGACCTTGACCTTGTGGTCAATGCCACCCCTAACCATCTGCATGTACCCATTGCGCTCGAGCTCCTTAAGACGGGTCACAATGTGCTGGTCGAAAAGCCGCTGGCCCGAAAGGTGAAGGATGTGGATCGTCTGGTTGCCGCCGCCGACAAGGCGGGTGTCGTTTTTGCCGTTTTCCAGCAGAGCCGCTTTGCTCCCTATTTTGAGCAGGTCCGGAAAGTCATCGATTCCGGCGTGCTTGGCCGTATCGTGCAGGTCAAGATCAGCTTCAGCGGATTTGCTCGTCGCTGGGACCAGCAGACGCTGACCGCATGGGACGGCGGCAACCTTATGAATACCGGGCCACACCCTCTTGACCAAGCCCTACGGTTTATGGATCTGCCGCTCGACACGGTTCCTGAGGTCTTCTGCTGCATGGACAATGCACATTTTTTTGGCGATGCCGAAGGACATGTCAACCTGACCATGCGTGCACCCGATGCACCGATCATCGACCTGGAAATTTCCTCCTGTAAGGCCTACCCCACGCACGTTTATCAGGTCTACGGAACGCAAGGCGGTCTCAAAGCATCAATGACTGATGTGGAATGGCGCTACTATAACCCCGCCGAAGCCCCGCGTCGCAGAGCGACTACCGTGCCGATACACAATGCCGACAATAGCCCCGGCTATTGCGGCGAAACGCTTAAATGGACCACCCGACGTTGGAAGGTTCCGCCGAGCAAACGGGAACTCTTTGATTTCATGAGTATGGCGTTCTATCGCATGCTGCACAAGCACATCACCCTGGGTGCACCGTTGGCTGTGACGGTGGATCAGGTTCGCCAGCAAGTCGCGGTGATCGAGGCGTGTCACCGCCAGAATCCGCATATTTGGGCGCAAAAGAAGTAGCATAAACGCCTTCGCTGCATTATTAGTTTTACTTTGAACACGTGATATTTTTCAGAAGCTTCTCAAGAACCATGATACCGATGTGTTCTGCGCGGAGCCGGTCTATCCAAATCTGACGGGTCATCTTGTCATCGCCGAAGCTGTCTATGATGCCCTGAGCGGGTAGGGCAAGCCCGCGCAGCAGGGAGGGGACGTGTTTCGTCTTCTTTTTATGACTCGAACGCCTGTGGTCTTCTTCGTCATTTCTCCTTGAAGCGTTCTACGCTCCTAGCGGCTGGATGGTTGGAGGGGTACTGTAGGTGATTCGGTATTCACGCCCTCCGTCCAAGATTGAGGCCCGGGCGGCTTCCACGACCAACTCGTTGGTCTTGCTGTTGGCGGGGGTGGCGATGATGCCTTTCTCGTCAGTTTCATGGATGCATGTTTGGCGGTGCGCCAGTGACGCTTCGTCACCCAGTCCAGTGACTTCACTCTCGATACGGTGGATCATGTTGATCGTGGCCGCAACGGATTCGTAGCCGTAGCCGACGGGCTTATAGCCTTCCCCCTCCCAGGGCACTAGGCGATAGAAATCTGGGTTGACATAGTTGAAGGTTGAGCCGGCGCAACCGATTTCGTCCAGATAACAGTGGCTAACGCCTCTGAACTGGTCGTTGTGTTTCAGCATGCCGGTCTTGCCCTTGCCTTCAAAGTACATCGTCAGGCTTTGTTCGTTGCTGCCGGCGCCGTCATCTGGATACCCGAGCCCGTCGGTTACCGAAAGCACCGCGCCGTTCTCGTATATCACTCTTCCATTGGCCCACATGTACCCCTCATTGCCGTTGGGGAACTTTCCTTTCACACCGACGACGGAAATTCCGACTGGCCGCAGTCCTGTGATGAACTGCACGAGGTCTACGTAGTGGCATCCCACATAAACGAAGGGATCGGTCTTGTCACAGGTGAACCAGTTCTGGAAGTTGGATGAACGGTAGAAGTAGGGTTCAATCATCTTGGCCTCGCCCATCACAAACTCGCCGAAATTCCCCAGCTCGTGGTGGCGCCGGGCCAACAGGGAGCGGCGGTCGAACCGCTTGTGATACTCAATGCCGATGAAAAGGCCCTTCTCTAAAGCCATGGCCTCCAACTCTTCGGCTTGCTCGTAGTGCAAGACAAGCGGCTTAACGCAGAGTACGTGTTGATCACATTCAAGAGCCAGCTTTACCACGTCGTAATGGAACTGGTCTGGCATAGCCACGACAACAGCCTGACGCGGTGGCATGGCCGCCAGCACTGTTTTGTAGAGGTCCGCATTGCTGTTTTCAGCCGGCTCACTTAGCGCGGGGTGTGCCGTGAAGCTCTGCCCCGGAAAGGCCTGTGCGATCTCCTTATTCTCGGCTAGCTGTTTCAGGGGGGGGCTGTTCAGGGCACAGATGTCGATGTTGCCAACCACTCCTGACCGTTGCAGGTTATAAATTGACGGTAAAATCAGATCATTTGTGATCATCCCTCCGCCGACGATTGTTACATTTGTTTTCGTGCTCATGTTGATAGAGTTCCTTCTTTCTTATCGAGTTTTCTTCACAGTGTCCGGCAATCCGAGGGGCGGATGGGCGCTTCCAGATAAGAAATGCCACCATGCACGGACTGTTCAATCACCAATCCTTCATCCCAGCGTGCCAGTACAAAGGAGGCTTCCGCGCCTGCTTCGAGCGTGGGAAGTGCCTCGCCCAGAATAGCGGCAGGCACCTCGCTGCACTGTCGCCATGCCTCATGCAGGGAAAGCTTTTGCGTCTCAACGAGCCATTCCACTGAGCGATCGAGTTGAAACCAGGCTCCAGCCAATTGTCCAGAATCCGCTACATGCAAATGACCATTGGGTTCAATCACACAGGGATCAGAATAAGCGTCGTCGTAGCGGCCGTTAGGGCAGCCCGAAATATGCGCGGCATCGGAAACCATGAAGCACGCCTCTGAACCCTTGGTGCGCAATGCCGCGCCCACCAAATCTGGCGGCAGATGGAACCCGTCGCCAATCATACCAAACCGTAATCGCGGTTCATTGAGCATCGCCCAGAAGGGGTTGTCGAACCGGGGGATGGCCGCGGCTGCTCCGTTTCCAAAATGCGTGACTAGCGTGGCGCCACAATCGGCGGCCTGATGTACGGTGGTTGCATCCGGGTTGCAGTGTCCGATAGCGACGCGTTTTCCAGCCTGAACCGCGCGACGCACGAAATCGAGCCCCCCCGGCTCTTCCGGCGCCACATTCACCACACGAATGCGGTGGCCGCATGCGGCATCCAAGTCGGCCATCTGATCCCAATCCGGGGGGCGAACCCATTGTAGATCATGAACCCCCCGCCAACCGTCCTCTGGAGAGATGTAGACCCCTTCATGAAACAGGCCTCGGTACAGGCGTTCGAGATCCGGGTCTGCCTGTAGTCTCTCATCAAAACAGATTGCCGATTTGCGCAGCCCCTCTGTGGGATTTGTAATCAAGGTGGGTAGGCATCGGCCCACTCCATGTTGCCGCATGAAAACCGCAATCTTCCTGAGGGCTCCGGTCTCATGCTGCCATAGATCCGTGAAAGAAAACCCCAGAGCTCCGTTGTTCTGTAGGTCTACCAGGACCGGGAGTAAATAGGGGAGTGTCGCGTCGGTTGGAATGGTCTCAACCGATGCGATGGTTTCTCCTTCAACTCGTACGCAGACACAATGCCCGTCGGGCAACTGGCCCTGATAGAGTTGCGTTGCCCCTGAGGGCTCAACGGTAAGTCCGTGGGTATCAAACACGCTGCATTACCTCATCAACGGCTTCTTCAAAGACAGCGATCGACTCCCGCAGCGCCTCTTCTGAGATTATCAGGGGCGGACTTATCTTGAGGCATTCGCCGGCGATTCCGACGGGGGCAAACATGAGCAGACCCTTCTGGTAGCAAGCCACATTAATGTCCACGGCCAGCTCGGGGTTGGGCTCTTTAGTGCCCGGCTTTACCACCTGAATGCCAGCTACCAACCCTTTGCCATGCAAGCAGCCGAGGACGTCCGGGTATTTGGCTCGAATGCGCTCCAGTTCGGGCAACAGGATTTCGCCCATTTGGGCCGCACGCTCGGGCAGTTTCTCTCGTATTATGATTTTCAGGTTCTCGATTGCGCTTACGGTGGGCAGGGGAGAAGCCGAATGTGTGGATGTCATCGAACCCGGTGCATAGAGCCCCATGATATCCTTGCGTCCTATGACTGCAGAGATTGGTAGCGATGAGCTGATTCCTTTTCCGCAGGCGATGAGATCGGGAGTGATGCCGTAGTGCTCGAATCCGAACATCTTCCCCGTTCGTCCGAAGCCGGCCTGGACTTCGTCCATGATCAGAATGATATCGTGTTTACGACAGAACGCTTCCAGCTTTTGTGCGTAATCAACCGGCATGAAGTCCGGTCCCACTCCCTGGTAGGTTTCGGACATCACTCCGGCGATCATTCCCGGCGTCACGCCTTGTTCTGCCAGAGAGCTGAGGAAGAGGTCGAAGGAGGTGTCCTCGTTCTTGTAGCCGTCAGGAAAGGGTACCTGCACGAAACTCGGGCAGTCACACCCGATCCACGTTTTAAGTTTGGGCATGCCGCCTGCAAGCTGTGCGCCGAGGGTGCGACCGTGGAAGGCGTTACCGAATGAGACAATGATCTTCTTCTCGGGACCATGCTTCTCAATCGCATACGTTTTGGCTAGCTTGATACAGTTTTCAGTGGCCTCGCTACCGGTGCTCAGAATGAATACGTGATAATTCTCGGGATCCGGCGCCACTGACTGTAGTAGCGATGTCAATTCGCCTCGAGTCTCGTGCACGAAGACGTAAGTCGCCAGAAGCCCTTGGTCAATGGTATCTTTCAGCACCTTGCAGATTTCCGGGCGACCGTGTCCAGCATTGGCGATAAGTACGCCAGATGACCAGTCGATCCATTGATTTCCCCATCGGTCATAGATCGTGAAGTTTTTAGCCCGATCCCAAATGATAGGCGGTTGTCCGCGCATGGATCGCGGCTCAGAGCGTTCCAGCTTTTCAAAAATCTCCAGTGATTCCGGTACTGGCAGTTTTGTTTGGATCGTTCGGAACTCTGTTTTTACAAACGGCACCTCTATAGGTGTTATATCATATGTGGCCATGATTTTCTCCTTTGTTTATGGTAGCTCAGCGGTTCCAAATAGGCGGCAATGCCGGGGGTCTGATCCTGTCGCGAGGAA
>CAZNWT010000155.1:0-9168 GCA_964576795.1 uncultured Victivallales bacterium | reverse complement strand
CCCAGCAGACCTGAAGTAACGGATGATCTATGTAGTCGGCCAGGTCGAGCAATTCTGCGGCTGTTGAAGGAAAATGCCGGGTGTTCTCTCCCATTGTGGGAGCATGTCGATCACAGCTGTTCTCGAGAAGGACTTGAACGCCGGTCTTCTCCATGACGGGAAACAGTTTCTCAAAAAATTCCCGATTACGCTGTAAGTTCAGATGGCGATATTCCCTGGAAGGATATCCCCCGATATCTTGCTGATGCGTAACTATACGGGGGATTCCCAACCTCGCACAGGCCTCGACTGAACGGATGGTTGCCCCAAGAAAGACATCGAATTCCTCACCGGAACCATGCAATTTCCCATCTGGTGCATGGGCTTGGCAAAAACTAATATCCAGATCAGCAGCAGTTTCTCCCGCGTCATCAATCCATTTCTTCCATCGATCATCCAGAAAGGGTGATCCCGAATAAATACTTGTGTATAGGTTGAGGTCAAGCAGACGGAATCCTGTACCCTCATAAAGCTTAACAAGTTCTGACGGTGCCTCAGAATGCATTCCAAAATCAGCTGTGGTGGTTACCAACTTCATGTCATAATCCTTTTCTTTCTCTTATCTTCTTGCATCCTATTGAAAACAACATCTTTATTCATTAAAGCCTATTTTTTTAGTGAAAAAGGGTCCAGACACAGAAAGAAACTGAATATTCAATATCGAACAAGGAATATCTAATATCCAAGTGCTTGCATCATAATCTGTCTCTGTTCTCCCCGCCAATGCGGCGGGCAGGTGTTGGGGTACAAAGTACTATGCGTTTAGAACGGCACGTTCAGTTCAATGAATTCAGCCTTAACAGAGAAATGTTTGGCGAGCACCTCTCCCAGCGTTCGGACTCCAAAGACTTCTGTTGCGTAGTGTCCTGCAAAGATGGCGTTCACTCCGTACTCTTGGGCAAGGCTATAAGCTACAAGGCCGGGCTCACCGGAGATGTAGACATCAATGCCTTTCTGTCCCGCCTCGGCCACCTCGCTGGCCGCTCCCCCGGAAATTACGGCGACGGTTTGAACCTTCTGTTTCCCGAAATCCATTGTTTGCAGCGTGGATCTGGTTGCTGTGCTGACCTTCTTCTTCAAGGTCGAATAGGAAATGGGTTTTGGTAGACTCCCCGCAAATCCGATATGAGTGCCATTGTAGAGACCAAACGGTTTCAAGTTGCGAAGCCCAAGGGCCTTGGCAATGCCGGCGTTGTTTCCATAGCGTGGGTGCGCATCAAGGGGGAGGTGGGATGCATAGAGCGCAATGTTGTGCTCCATAAGGAACTTGATGCGCCGGTAGTTGAGGTCCGTGATATGTGCCAGTGAGTCGCCCCAGCTTAATCCGTGGTGACAAATCAACAGGTTAGCCCCACGGTCGCGGGCTGCTTCAAAGGTCTCCATGGATGCATCGACTCCGCAACAGACCTTGCGGATCTTCCCCGTGTTCTCCACCTGAAGTCCGTTGTGGGAGCTGTCTTTGAATCGTGAAATTTGCAACTCTTGATCAAGGAATGTCACAATCGTCTTTAAGGCTGTCATATTAACTCTCCATATTTTTGCGACATCATATCACAGTATGCACAGAAGTCGGAAGTCTGAGGTCTGAAGCCAGAGGGCGGATGAGAGGATAATGAAATCTTGCCGCTAAGCTGTACTTGCCATCATAAAGCGTTTAATTTTTCTAAAAGATAAATGGAGAATCATGAAACAGAAGCGTAGTAGGATACTCTATGCAATTGCCATTGCCGGGGTTGTGGCCGCCGGGCTTGCCTCGCGCTCTTCATTGGTTGTGCATCTTCCCGTGTTCGTTGCCACCTACGCAGGCGATACGCTCTGGTCGCTGACCGTGTTTCTGGTACTTGGTTTTGTGTTTTCACGGCTGGGAACCCTGTTTGTGGCTGTCATCGCGATTGCGATTTCCTTTGGCGTAGAGTTTAGTCAGATCTATCAGGCCTCGTGGATTAATGAGCTTCGGGAAACCCGCATCGGCGCGCTTCTTGTGGGGGTGGGATTCCAGATGTCTGATCTTATCTGTTATACAGCCGGGGTTGCGATGGGCGTCATCGGCGAAATCCCCTTGAGACTCGGAGGTCTCCCCAATACCCGCTTGAATAAGTTCTCTGACCACTGGAACATAGGAAAATGACTGCCGTGACGAGATCTGGATTTTGCTCAGATCCTCTTAAGCCGGTTAACGCAACCGGTGACAGTGCGGCAATGGCACAGGGCGCGCCGGGGCTGCCAAGTGCGTTTGTGTGGCGGGACGAAACGCTGACAATCGCTTCGGTCATTCGTTCCTGGCGAGAGACGGGGCCGTGCAAGCACGGCAGTGCAGAGGTCTATGCGAGAAAACACTGGTTTGAGGTCATCACCACCACCAACCGGCGGGCAAAGATCTACTTCGAACGACAGCCTCGCGGACGCGAGCGCACGCAACGGTGGTGGCTTTTCAGTATTGATTCCGAAACGTAGCCGGGGTGTCACGTGGAGAGTGGAGTGTAGAGAGTGGGAAACATCGAGGAATTGGAAACAGTCCACTCCCTACAGTCCACGGTTCACATCCCCATGCTGCGATGTTTTTGTTTGGCCAAAGCAGGGGCAGAGCGTAACCTGTTGCGCATGATACTTCACACGATTCGACGCGCATTTCTGTTGGGCGTATCTCTCATTATGCTGTCTTCTTCAGGATATGCACTGGGGCCACATGAAGTCTTGGTGTTGGCAAATGGGCGTGAGGCGGATTCGATTGAAGTTGCCAAAACGTACGCGCGGCAGCGGCAGATTCCCGAAGTCAATATTGTTGTGCTCGATCTGCCTGCGGTTAATCCCCAAGCCCCTCCCGCGATGAGGCCTTCTGATTTTACGCGCTTGATCTGGTCCCCTGCAACGCAGGCTGCGAAAGCCCGGGGGATTGACGATCACATACTCGTGTGGGTGTACTCCACCCACTTTCCCATCCGTACGACATCTCAGCCACCCATTTCCCTGCAAGGGTTGACCTTTATGCGTAACCATATGCCGTTGGCAAAGGAAATTGCGGAGGGGAGTTATGTTTCACCGCTATTTTCTGGGCCGGATGCACCGGGCGCTAATGGCTATGGGCCACAGACGTTTGATGTGTCCCGACAAATGCTGCGGGAAGATATGCCACTGCCCAATATGACGTTGGGATATACAGGGCCACGGGGAAACACAAAGGCCGAGGTGCTCTTCTGTTTATCCACCGGCTTGCGTTCGGACGGAACTCACCCAGATGGAACCGTCTATTTTGTGACGAGCGAAGATGTGCGTTCACGCTGTCGTCAGTGGCAGTTCCCTTCTTCAGCGGTGGGGCTTAAGCGGGCGGGAATCCGTGCGAGCATCTCGAAGGCGTTTCCAGTGGGAAAAGAGGATGTCATTGGGATCATGATGGGATCTGCAGTTGTGGAACCATCGAAAGTGGGGCGTTTTCTGCCGGGGTGTATGGCTGAACATCTGACAAGTTTGGCCGCAATGTTTGATCACAATGGGCAGACGAAGTTGAGCCGCTGGATCGCGCAGGGAGTGACGGCTTCTGCGGGAGCGGTTTGTGAACCGATGTCCATCTGGGAAAAGTTTCCAAGTCCCCGTTTTTTTAATCACTACACGGCGGGATGCAGTGTGATTGAGAGTTTTTATCAATCTATTCGCTGTCCACTGCAGATTATGCTGGTTGGCGATCCGCTGGCGACGCCATGGGCGCCCGATGCCTCTGTGAGCATTGAGGGGTTGGATAATGGGGAACTTGTGAAAACGTCGCGCGCAATTGAGCGTCGCATTCGCACAAAGCCGGGCCTTTTCTTTAACCGTACACTCTATTTGGTGGATGAGCGGATTGTTGGAAAAGGAAATGCGTTTGAATTGAATCCCGCAGAACTGGAATCGGGAACACACACACTTCGCGTGGTTGCCTTTCGGACGGGATTTGTGCGAAGTCAGATTTTTGAGGTAAGAACGTTTCGGACGGAGTAACTATGAAGCAGAAATGCCTATTCTTTGATCGTGATGGTATTGTTAATGTATCTCCAGGCCCCGGATATGTTGAGTGCTGGGAAGACTTACACGTGATTCCAGAATTTGTGACGGCCGCAAAGATCGCGCTCGAGCGGAACTACGCGGCGGCCATTATCACCAACCAGCGTGGCGTCGCGCGTGGAATTATATCACACGCCACACTTGATGATATGCATGCAAAGCTTGCTGCTGCACTGGAATCACAGGGCGTCCCTCTGCTTGGTATTTTCTGCTGCACACATGAGCGCGGCACATGTGACTGTCGCAAACCTCTCCCCGGCCTTTTGTTACAGGCTGCGAAACAGCATGATATTGACTTGGAGGCCTCCTGGATGGTTGGCGACAGAGAGACCGACGTAGAAGCGGGCCGCCGTGCCGGATGTCGAACGGTATTGGTGAGCCCCCTTGTTTCCGAAACGCAAGCGGATGTCAAAGTTGCTGATATGGCCGCACTGGTTGAGATGCTGCCGGGCCTTCTAGTCTAAAACATCGTTTTTCCGGAGAAGGGCGAAAAGTGGGTTCATCACGGAAGTATGTTTAAGTGTGTGTGGCACGTTTCTATACACTTTCTCGTACACTTCGCCGACACCCTTAAGGTCTCGGATACCCTTAACCGAACTGCTTCGTGCGAATTCTCGCCGTCAGCGATGTGTAATTTCAACAGCAAGAAGGTCTCTCGAAGCACACACTTCTGTGATGAACCGAAAAGTGCGCTTTTCCTCGCGATGCAATATGCGGTATGGTTTGCCGCATGCATGTACTGAACACACTGGGCCCGGTATTCCTCATCATTTTGTTGGGGGCATTTCTCAGCCGCATTCGCTTTCTGGAGGCACCCGCAGTGCGCACCATGAACGCGTGTTGCTACTGGGTTGGCTTGCCCTGCTTGCTTGTGCTCAAGATTGGAACCGCCTCATCTACGGAAAATTCAGCGACGGATACAACGTTGGTTGTCCTCGGCGGATCCTTGATTCTGGTTGTTACTGCGCTGCTGGTGGGGTGGCTATTCAGACTTAAACCCCGTTCCCTGGCAACATTTGCGCACGTTGTTTTCCGCGGCAATCTGGCATATGTGGGATTGCCTGTTATCTGTTTTGCTTTTGTCGGGACCGCCTATGAAGGAAAAGCCGATTCGGTGGCCGCTGTTGCGCTGGGTATCACCATTGTGTTCTATAACATTGTTGCTGTTGCATTGCACCTTGCTAGCACGCACCGGATGAGTCTACATGCCCTCAAACGGGTTCTCGCTAAATTGATGACAAACCCCCTTTTGTTGGCCTGCGCTGTTGGCATGATGTGGAACCATTGGGCGTACTCTCAAGCGATTGAGATTCCTGTTATCATTGCAAGAACGCTATCGGTGTTAGGGCAATTTGCCTTGCCAATGGCGCTGTTGTGTGTGGGGAACGCTTTGGCGACGACTCCTGTTCGTGGTATGGTTTTCAGCGTTCTCGTCGCAGCGGCCCTGAAGACAATGCTGGGACCGCTTGTTGCTATTGGGGTTGCAAAGCTGCTGGACGTTGGCGTGATGGAAACAGGTGTGGCATGTATTTTATTGGGAGCACCCACGGCGGTGGCGTCCTATGTGCTTACCGAGCAACTTGATGGGGAGCCCTCGCTTGCCGCGGGCGCCATTGTTGTCAGCACGTTGCTGAGCGCTGTGACACTGTCGGTTGTCATTGCATGGATTCGATGACAAAACGTTTCAAGATTCAAAAAACAGGGAAGATACAATGATCGCTTCAAAACTTTTTCTTGGGCTGGATTCCAGTACTCAGGGACTGAAGGCCACTATTATTGATGAGCAGTTGGAAGTCGTCTATGAACACGCCATCAACTTTGATCACGATTTGCCGCAATTTAAAACGAAAGGCGGCGCCCACCAACATGAGGATGGGCTTACAGTAACGGCGCCCGCGCTGATGTGGGTTGCCGCTATGGATTTGCTTTTTGGGTTGATGCGGGACGAGGGTGCCCTGCTTGCCAATGTGGCGGCAATCTCGGGCTCTGGACAGCAGCATGGTAGCGTATGGTTGAATACCGAAGCCTCTTCTGTTTTGGCAAATCTTGATGTATCGCAGACGCTTGAAGCACAGCTGAAATCTGTGTTCAGTGTGGCGGATTCTCCCATTTGGATGGATTTCAGTACAACGGCACAGTGTCAGGCTCTTGAAGTGGCTTTGGGTGGCGCCCAAGCGGTTGCTGAATTAACCGGATCTCGTGCCTTTGAACGTTTTACCGGGAATCAGATTGCAAAAATTCATCAACAAAACCCTGAAGCTTATGCCGAAACAGATCGCATTGCTTTGGTTAGCTCCTTTTTACCTTCTATCCTGATCGGGGGCTATGCTCCTATTGATGTTAGCGATGGTTCGGGTATGAACCTGCTAGATATTCAATCTGGTGACTGGGCACCTGCAGCGCTTGAGGCAACGGCACCGAATTTAGTAGAGAAGCTAGGGCCTGTTGTTCCGTCTCATGCTATTGTGGGGACCCTCGCCGGATACTTTTCGGAGCGCTATGGGTTTGTCGCAGATTGTGCTGTGGTTGCCTTTTCCGGAGATAACCCCAACAGCCTTGCGGGACTTCGTCTTGAAAACACGGGTGATATTGCGATTAGTTTGGGTACCAGCGATACCGTTTTTGGATCCCTTGCAGAGCCCCATCCGTCGGCAGAAGAGGGACATATTTTTGTGAGTCCGGTTCAGCCAGAAGCGTTTATGGCTATGATTGTATTCAAGAACGGTTCGCTTACCCGCGAAATGATCCGTGACACGCATGCGGGGGGTTCTTGGAAAACGTATGATGCCATGCTGCAACAGACGGCGCCGGGCAATGGCGGACGAATCGGCTTCTACATCAATGAGCCTGAAATTACGCCAACCATTGTGACCCCCGGTATTTCGCGTTTTGGTGCAGATGATCAACCCGCAGCGTTTTCTCCCGAGGAGGATATTCGTGCCCTCTATGAGGGGCAGTGTTTGTCGATGCGTCTCCATGCCGGCAATATAGGAATTGAGCCGCGCCGGATTTTGGCAACAGGTGGCGCGTCGGTGGATAAGGGCTTAATCCAGATTATGAGTAATGTGTTTGGGGTGGCGGTTTATACTGCCGAGAAGTCGGATACGGCATCGCTTGGTGCCGCTTACCGTGGCCTCCACGGTTTCCTTTGCAAGGAGGCTCATGGTTTTGTTCCGTTTGCGGATGCTGTGTCTGCCGCGCCTCCGTTCACAAAAATTGCAGAACCCGATAGGGATGCCCATGCGGTATATATCGCAATGTTGCCGCGGTATGCTTCGTTGGAACAGTGTGTTGTCTCTAAGAATGGGGTGTGATTGATATGGAACGTGTAACATTTAACGGATGGAATGACTGTGTACGCCTCGCCAACAGTGAGGTGGAATTGATCATTACCACAGCGGTGGGTCCTCGTATTGTTCGTTTTGGATTTGTTGGCGAGAAGAATATGTTTGCCGAGTTTGACGGACAACAGGGCGGCAGTGGCGAAACGGAGTGGATGATTCGCGGCGGGCATCGACTTTGGGTTGCTCCAGAGGAAGCCCCATTAACCTACGAACTCGACAACGGCCCCATCGAGGTGGAAGCCATTCCTAATGGTGTTCGGACGATTCAGCCGATTGATAAGCTATCCGGCATATTGAAAACAATGGACATCACGCTAGCCGCTGATAGCAACCAGGTTAAAATTCTGCATACCATCACGAATCGAAACGACAATCTGGTCGATGTGGCCCCTTGGGCGCTTACCGTGATGGCTCCCGATGGCATGGAGGTTATTCCCATGCCAGCACGCATTCCGCATGCCGCTCGACTGACACACAACCAGGAGTGGAGCATTTGGGGTTATACGGACTTTTCTGATCCACGCTGGACGTTGGGCCCTCGTTATATCTTCTTCCGCCAGGACCGGAATCGTGGTCCCAACAAACTGGGGATTGCTCACCGCGAAGGTTGGGTTGGTTATCTTCTGGATGAATTTCTCTTTACGAAGTACTTCACCTTTGAAGAGGGCGCAACGTATCCTGATGCCGGCATGAATTTTGAGACATTCTCCAACGAAGAGATGCTTGAAGTCGAATCTTTGGGAGCGCTTGTGACGCTCGAGCCCGGCGAAGCTGCCAGCCACACAGAACGCTGGAAGCTTTCCCGCGGTGTTGCACACGTCGAAACCGAAGATGATGCCGACCGATTTGTGAAACCGTTGGTGTAAGCATATTGTGGGTGAGTCTTAGGACATAGGATCTATTGCCAAGCGAGCCGGTTGAAATGCGGGGCGAGGGCGTCCCACCTCTATTTCGGCTTGTTATGGCACATTGCTGGAGGTGGGGCACCCTCGCCCCGCAGGTGTTTTGCAAGAGGCTCCTTAGACGGTATTGAAGGACTAGTGTGCCGATTGACAATAGATCTAACTTGTCATCCCGAGCTTGTCGAGGGATCTTCATGGCGCTCAACAAGTAGGAGATCCCTCGGCAAGCTCTGGATGACATCGTTACGTTGTCTCTTGCGGAGTTGGGGAATTTGCTTGTAAGAGTACGTGTTTCCTTCGACTTTTTTGGGTTCCTGCTATTTTGGACCCTTTTCGGACAGGTTCACTCAAGAGCGGTTTAAGTAAAGATGGGGTTGCTATGCAAGCACGTTTCGTGAGGATTGTCCTGCAACGAGCCTTGTAGGACGGGCTTCCCCGGTATTCCGGGTAGCCCATGTCGATAGCTACAGTGTTGTTTAAACTGCTCTAGCATGCGGGTGCAGCGTAAGGGAAGTTCAGTCCGGCATTGCGGCAGTTTGTGCAGAGGCAAACCCCGTTCGGGTGCTTATCAGGATAAGCGAAGCGAACCCAATCACGCGTTGCTATGCCGCAATGCAGACAGCGAAACTCTTTGTGACTGGGGGCCTCCTCGCGGGATGTGGCGGTAACCGAAGTATCGGTTAAACCGTCAACAGCTCTAAATATAGCTGGAGAATAGGATGTTCATATACTAACGACTAATTAAACTTTCTCGGAAGATAAAGCGCAGCGCGAAGAAGTGTCCATTCGAATCTCTGTAACCGTTCACGGGGTAGCAAATCAGAAATAGCGTAGTAGTGCAAGTGTTT
>CAZNWT010000154.1:0-9285 GCA_964576795.1 uncultured Victivallales bacterium | reverse complement strand
CGACGCTTGCGCCATTATGCCATTTCTGCTTTACTACCCCGTGAACGGTTACGATCTTTCCTTGCCTGTTGGGTGATGAAAAGGCGGGGGTGGGGTGCCATTTTCTTAACGGTCATGGTGTGTATCCTTCCAAATGAAAAAACGGGGTCAACATCGGTTCACTGTAAAACCGTCATAGGAGTGCTTGCGTACTTACAATACAGTATATTAAGAAGATCACTCATTCGAGGCGAGGTCAAGAGACAAAAAGGCCCCATGTAGAGATTTCTTGGTCTCTTGAACTCATTCTTCCACGCCATGTGCTTGTCATCCACTTGAGCCCCGGACTTGCTTCGGGGTAGAGGAACACGAACAGGCTCAACTCCATAAAGATCAGCTCGAGTCGCTGGGACTCACAGCAATAATCGAAAAGCTGGGGTAGTGGCGCCATGTTTATTTGCGATCCAGACCGTTTGCATTTTCCGTCGGTTGAACATGCCAATACCGACGGCATATTGGCACTTGGTGGCGACCTGCGGGTGGAACGACTGCTGCTGGCTTATCGCAGCGGAATCTTTCCCTGGTATGAAGAAGGCCAACCCATCATCTGGTGGGCCCCTGACCCGAGATTTGTTTTGTTTCCGGATCGGCTTCGCATTTCAAAGAGCATGCAGCGAATTCTGCGTAGCGACCGCTTCAGCAGCAGTTGGGACAAAGCTTTTTCCACGGTCATCCAGCACTGCCGTCATATCCCTCGTGCCGGCCAATCCGGCACCTGGATCACCCCCCAGATGGAAGCCGCTTACACCAAACTGCACCAGAAAGGTCATGCACATTCCATTGAGGTATGGCAGAACAACGAGCTAGTAGGGGGTCTGTATGGCGTCATCGTGGGGCGCTGCTTCTGTGGGGAATCCATGTTCTCCAGTGTTGCTAACACGAGTAAATTCGCGCTGATCAAACTGGTGGAACAACTCAACCCCAGAGGTATCGACCTCATTGATAGTCAGGTTGCCAACCCCCACATGACGCGCATGGGGGCTGAACTCATTCCCCGCATCCAATACCTGACCTATCTAAACTAGCAGCTGTTTAAACAATACGGTAGCCATCGACACGGGCTCCCCGGAATACCGGGGAAGCCCGTCCTACACAGACAACATTCCCAATTCCCAGAAACGTGTAGGACGTACTTGCCCACCCCTTGTAGGACGTGCTTCCCTGTATTCGGGGAGCACGTGCAGATTGGTCTGTCACCTCCCCACCTCCCACTCTCCCCAAATCCTGAACAGCCCAGAACTTCTCACTGACACTCTTGATGCGGGGAGCTCCGGTAGGGTAGAGTGGCGCATGGCACAATCAGAAACCAGCGAACCCGTGTTGCGTAGGTCGCTTCGGCTGATCACGTTCGGGGTCTGCCTCTGCATGGTCTATGTCCCGGTGACTGCTTCGCCCATATTCACGGAGTTCCTGCGAGAGATGGGAGCAACGGCCTTTCATTTCGGACTCTTAGCTGGCATTCCCATGTCGCTCTTCGTGATGCAATTCGTGGGGGCCTTAATCAACAACCGAATTCGCAACCGCAAGGTGCCGTTCACCGTGCTGCTTATCGCGAGTCGTTTGGTCTATCTCATCATTGCCTTCTCGCCTCTCCTCTTTCCCGGCTTGCACGATACGCAGCGCATTGCGCTTATCCTGGCGCTCGTCTCCGGGGGGGCACTTCTATTAAATCTTGCCGCGCCTCTCTGGTTTGCCTGGATGGCAGACCTGATTCCGCACAGTCTGCTGGGGCGCTACTGGGGAAACCGCCAACGATGGATGTTCGTGACATGGACCATCAGCTACGTGGGCATGGCGGTATTTACCTACGCCACCCCGTGGTCGGCTAGCATCACCTACCCCATCCTTGCGTGTATCAGCGTTGCAGCCGGGATCACCGACATTCTCCTCTTCATCGGCGTACCGGACCCCGGCAATACCCTTGTGACCGGCGTCAGTGTCTTGCAGGTATTGAAAGAACCCTTTCAGCATGCTGAATACCGAACGTTTGTTCGCTGGTCCGTGGTTAAGAGTTTTGCCATGATGCTTTCCGGCGCGTTCCTGCAACTCTATGCGCTCGATGTGCTCAAGATGCCGCTCTGGCAAACGACAATAGCATGGTGCATCCTTGGTATCGGAGTCGCCTTGAGCTCGCGCATGTGGGGTCGGATCGCCGATGCGCACGGTCAGCGCCCCGTGCTGTTGCTCGTGATGTACGGGAAACCGATTGTGTCCCTCGTTTTTCTGCTGGTGACCCCCGCAACGGCATTTCCTGTACTCTCGACGTGGTTCTTTTTTGACGGCGTGCTGAACGGCGGCCTCCTTGTGGCGACCGATGGCTATATGCTGCGCATGGCCCCCCGACGTAACCGATCTATGTTTATCGCCACCATCACTGGACTTGCCGGCATCTCTGGTGGCATCGGAGCCATCGCGGGGGGACACGTGATACAAATGCTCTCCGGTTGGCATTGGAATGGTTTTGGCCGCGAATGGAACCACTACCAAGTTGTTTTTGCGGTGTCGTTTCTTCTGCGCCTACTGTGCATTCCCTTGACCGCTCGCATTCGCGAAGTGAAGAGCTCTTCCACCTTGCGCGTGCTACTGGATGTCGCCGGCCAACCACAGCGTAGCTTCCTTCGATTTCCGATCGGCCTCTATCGTAGGATGCAGCAGAATCCAGACAACAATAGCTGAGCCTCATCTCCCTGTGAAGCATCAGGGGCTTCTCACGCCTTTGCGATAGACACGAGGTGTACAACCTTCTCGCCTCTGAAACTGCCGCGTCATGTAGCCGGGATCACGATACCCACAGGCGTAGGCCACCTGCGCAATGTTAAGCGACGAGTCATCAAGCAGGAGGCAGGCAAAGGCGATCCGTTTGTCATTGATATATTGTGTGAGCTTGTCCCCTGTCTCTTGACGGAAGAGGTGAGACAGGTAGTCCGGGGCACATGCAATACGCGCGGCCAACCACTGGACGTTGAGCTCGGGGTTCGTCAAATGTTCTGACACCATCCGGCGACACTGGGCAACTTTGAACGACTCGTCGCGTTGGTGCATGGTGGTGCTCTGTATGTTATCCAGAAGCAGACTGAAGAACGCGATCATGAGGCCACGTGTGGCAGACTCGCGAAGCCCGGGATCCCGTTGGCACCACTCCGCCGCCATATCCAGGCAGCCGCAAAGCCGACCAACATCCTCAGAGATGAACTGCTCAAGAGCGAAAATCATTGGGTTACCAGTCGCCCCTTCCCTGGCTTCATGAATCAGAAGCGTGCGTCGACCAAATGCGACGACAACATTCCGGAACGGGGCACCCGGAAGATCGATCCACTCCCGATGCGGAACCCCCTTAGGAACGATAAGAATGTCTCCCTCGTCACTCCGACTGGTTTTCTTGACAGCATCCATTCGCGATGTACCAGCCACCTGGATAAAGAGTTCTGGAGTCGGGTGGAAATGGCGATCCTCAACAGCCCTATAGATAGCTTCTCCCCCGAGAATGCGCACGACGAGGTCTCCCGCTTCCGCGCGGTTGAGTTGACGGGTCATGATGTCATGTAGTTGTTGTCTGAATAAGCCCATATACAATATCTAGGTTTTATCCTGTTAACATGGGTTATGTAACAGGTTTGATCATTGTAGTCAACGAGATGACATCATAGATTACTTCATGTTCATGAGTCTGAAGGCCCTTATTGGGCAATACATTAGTTCATAAGAAAATACAGTAATAAAACACACAAGAGGTGAAGTGTGGAAACAACGAGCAATCCGATTCGCGTTACAGTCTGGAACGAATTCGTACACGAACAGAATAATGAAGCCGTCAAACGGCTTTATCCGGACGGCATGCACGCCGTTATCGCGGCAGCGTTGGAAAAGGAACCCGATATCGTCGCCCACACAGCAACCCTTGAGGAGCCTGAGCATGGACTGACCGAAGCGGTGTTGGCCGATACCGATGTCCTGACCTGGTGGGGGCATATGGCTCATGAAAAGGTTTCCGACGAAATCGTCGATCGCGTCCAGAAGCGTGTGCTCGAAGGGATGGGCTTGATCTGCCTTCACTCCGCCCATTTCTCCAAAATTTTCCGCCGGATGCTGGGCACCAATTGCTCGCTAAAATGGCGCGAAGTGGCAGAGAAAGAGCGTCTCTGGAATCTCGAGCCAGGCCACCCTATCACTCAGGGCATCGGCGAATACATTGAGCTCCCTAATGCTGAAATGTACGGCGAGCGTTTCGACATACCGACGCCTGACAAGCTCATCTTCGTCTCTTGGTTCGAAGGCGGCGAGGTGTTCCGTAGCGGATGCTGCTGGGAGCGCGGACACAGCCGCATCTTCTACTTCCGCCCCGGCCATGAGACCTACCCCATCTTCTACAACGACCAGATACAGAAGGTCATTGCCAACGCCGTTCGATGGGCACGCCCGCGGGTTCAGATCGCAGACGACTGCCCGAACACCGAACCCCTGGAGACACTCACGCCAAAAGAGATCGACTTCGGCTCTGCCGGTGTTCTGCAGACTGCCACTGACATTACTTAGAAAGGAAACAGAATCATGACAAAACTTAGAGTAGGGGTTATCGGACTCGGAATGGGGCGAGGCCATGTGCAGAACTTTGCCAAGCATCCAAAATGTGACGTTGTGGCTATTTCAGATCTCAGCCCAGAACGTTTGGAAGAGACCGGAAACGAACACAAGATCGAAAAGCGGTATACCAACGCCGAGAAAATGCTCCAGAACGAGTCTCTCGACATCGTTTCAATCGCGACGCCCAACACGCTTCACAAACCACTCACGCTGGCAGCATTTGAAGCAGGAGCACATGTGCTCTGCGAAAAACCGATGGCGATGAACGCCGGAGAAGCGCGCGAGATGCTGGCCGCGTCAAAGGCGGCGAACAAACGATTGATGATCAACTTCTCTTTCCGCTTCACGCCTCAGTCCTGGCAACTCAAGAAAGAGGTGGAGACCGGTATTCTGGGAGACATCTACTATGCACGCACCGAATGGCTGCGGCGTCAAGGACTGCCGGGATTCGGCGGCTGGTTCGGCCAGAAGGCGCTCTCGGGCGGCGGGCCGCTTATTGATCTTGGCGTGCACCGACTGGACCTTGCCTTGTGGCTCATGGGCCACCCCAAGCCGACCTGGGTAATGGCCAGCACTTACAACGCGATTGCCTCAAAACTGGCCGCAAAGAAAGGCTTCACGTTCGACGTGGAGGATTTCGCCACCGCCATGGTCAAGTTCGAAAACGGCGCAACCCTGGATCTGGCCGCGTCATGGGCCTCTCACATCAAGGAAGGGGAACGGATACAAACACAGATCCTCGGAACTGAAGGAGGCCTCATCCAACGCAACCGAGACGAGGGCTACGAGTTTGAAGCTGAACTCTATTTTGATCGAAATGACAGCCACTACAACATGCAACCCCACGGCAACCCTCCGGATGCCACCACCGCCATGGACCACTTTGCGGACAGCATCATCAACGACGTGCCCCATATCGCTACTGGCGAAGAAGGCTTGCTCGTGATGGAAATTCTCGATGCCATCTACGCCAGCGCCGAAAAAGGTGAGCCGGTCAGGATTGGAACGTAGTCACGGGTACGTGATGGAGCTGCACTACGCGAGAGTCGCTGCACAGGTCTCAGGTCTCTCACGGTCCACGGGCCTGAGCACAGGCATCTTGATCGCACGAATGGCGGTTTTGTAATCCTCTAGCGTTTTCGCACCGAGACAGATCGTGTGATTGCGCGGATCGTCCAACACCCAGCGGATCACCGCTTGAGTGATCCTTCGATGCTGGGGACGATCGTGTGCGGGCTTGAGCTGTCATTCCGCGTCCGGCCAAGCCCCACACGATACCCGGATCCACGCCTCGCGACGCCCTTGAATGGCGGCACCCACCCGACGCTCCGATTCCCACCGTACTGCTCGGCTGTGTCAATGCAGTTGATGCCCGCATCCCCCAGCGTCCGGATCATTCTGAGCACATTCTCGCGGCCAGGGCCCGATGCCCATCAGGCTGCCCATCAAAAGCCAACGGTCCACCCAACTGCCACGCCCCGATGCAAAGTGGAGAAATCTCCAGCCCCGTCACTCCCCATATACGCTTCTCCATTCAATCCTCAAAAAAAAGGCTTCGGTTTCGGTGGACGACTACAGTGAACGATGGTGAACGTTCTCCCTCGTCATCCGTTCCCGTCGCCCATTATCGTCAGCCCGCCCCCATTCTCCACTCCCCACAGCCCCCCCCCTACCCCAGCAGACTACGAACATTTCAGCTTTCAGCTTTCCCAATTTTAGCTTTTCTTCTCTCCCACGGTCCCGGTATGGTGGTGCAAGTACAGGTGCGCGCAGCCGATGGCATCAGACAGCGCTTCATGATGCTTGAGACGGATGCCCAATCGGTCACAACAGGCATTCAGTTTGTAAGGCACGAAGCCTTTAGCCTTGTAAATGCGCATCGTACATTCCCACCGTTCAGCGAGCCCAAGCTCAGTATAGTCAAGGTCATGATGCTCCATGGTTCGCTTCAATACGCTTCGGTCGAAGGATTCATTGTGGGCCACCAGTGTAGAGCCCTGTAACCGTGCCCTGATTTCAGGATAGAGATCCGCAAACGTCGGTGCCGTAAATGTATCCTGCGGACAAATGCCGTGCACCGCAATATTCATCCCAAAATATTCATTACCGGGCGGTTGGATCAAAGAACAAAACGTGTCGCTAATGACTCCATTTTCAACGGTGACAATCCCAACCGCACAGGCGCTACTGCGTTTGCCCGTGGCCGTCTCAAAATCAATTGCCGTAAAATTCATATCGCACAGGTTAGCGGCTTACGTGCCATACGAAAGCCTTTTCCACCAGATCTGGAATTCCGTGACGCAGTTGATCTTCACACGCCTCACTTCGGAGATAGGGTTTCCAGGGCCGCACGGGCGGCTGCAGCTTCAGCGGATTGCTTACTGCGGGCGCGACCCGATGCGGTTGTGCCGTCAGGCAGCTCGATCTCGACATCAAAGATGGCCGCATGTGGAGGGCCCTCTTTTCCTGTGATGCGATATTGCGGAGATGCTTTCCAGCGCGCCTGGGTGAGTTCCTGCAACTGCCCCTTCGGGTTCCCTTCCCATACGTTGTCACTGAGTGCTTCAATCTGGGGTTGAAATAACGTCTTGAAAATCTTATCCATAGCGCGGATCCCACCATCAAGCCATGCGGCACCAATCAGTGCTTCAAGCGCATCCGCAAGATTGGAGGCGCGCTTTCGCCCGCCGGATTGATCTTCCCCTTTGCCCATTTTTAGAAAAACACCGAGATCAATACTGTGCGCCGTATGCGCCAATGCTTTTCCGCTCGTGACGCGACTCCGCAGTGCCGTCATCTTCCCTTCCAGCTTGTCGGGATAAGCATTGTAAAGATAAGCCGCCGTCGCCATCCCAAGAATGGCGTCTCCCAGAAATTCCAACCGTTGATTGTCCACATTCTGCGGAGAATTCTCAAAACGATAAGAACGATGCAAAAGCGCGGTTTCAAGCAACGACTTGTCGCGAAACCGATACCCTATGCTCCGTTCTAACTCACGATATGGATTTGCTTTTCTTAGCATTTCTCAGCGTCCTGCCTTTCACATTTCAGATTTTCCATTTCAAATTTCAGATTGGGTGGGTATCTCATTTGTTGGACTAACCCCTACATCTTGACATGTGTCACGACGTTCTGTTCTTGTCATCCTGAGCGAAGTCGAAGGATCTCATGGACAACGGGTGATGACAGGCAGGAGATCCCTCGACAAGCTCGGGATGACGCACCCACTACATATTGTACAGGGTCCAGCTAAAGAGATACCCAAATTTTTAAATTTCCAATTTACTCTTTCACGCTCGCGGATGAAACTGGTGGTGAATCGATTTCAATCGGTTCTGATCAATATGCGTATAAACTTGTGTTGTTGCAATATCTGCGTGCCCCAACATTTCTTGAATGACGCGCAGCGGGGCTCCGTTGGCGAGAAGATGGCTGGCAAAGGAGTGTCGCAGGGTATGCGGAGACACGGGTTTGTCGATACTGGCCTTGCGGGCATAATCTTTGACCAGACGCCATAGCCATTTTCGCGAGAAAGCTTTGCCCCGACAGGTCAAAAAGAGGGTCCGCGATGGCCCCACAATTTCAAACAGCGGACGCGCCTGGGCCAAATAGCGCTCGATGCACTCCCGCGAGGATGCGCCAAACGGCACGATGCGGGTCTTGTTTCCTTTCCCAACACACCGAACATACCCCTCATCAAAATGCACATCATCCAGCCTCAATCCGCACAACTCCGATACACGCATGCCTGTGGCATAGAACAATTCAAGAATTGCCCGGTCACGAATAGCAAACTTTGAATCGCCCTGCGGTGCCACAAGCAAACGCTCCACCTCGCGTTGCGACAGCATGCTGGGAAGCACCTTCCAGAGGCGAGGCGACTCCATCACCTCTGTGACATTCTTCGCCAGAAGCCCTTCTCGCAAAAGGAAGGCAAAATAAACCTTGATGGCAACCAATCGCCGAGAGATGGAGTTCACACTTAATCCGCGGTCACGTTCGGCCATGAGGTAGTCGACAATGTTATCGCGAGAAACGTCATTAACGCTTGAAATGCCTTGGTGAGCCAGAAAGCCATCAAAACTTGCGAGGTCAGCGGCGTAAGCTTCGCGCGTACGATCACTCAGCCCTCGCTCCAGGATCACATAATCCAGGAACATCTCGATGAGCGATTTCACCAACGACAATCCGGGGGCAGTGCAGCGGCGGCTTTCGGGTCTCTAGGAATCCCATTTGCCTCAAACCCCGCTTTGGCAACCATGAACTCAATATTCTTATCAGCCACAAGCAAGCTGTCATACGTAATTGTCACGGTGCGGCCTGAGATATCAGCCTTGAATGAGTTGGGCTGTAGCCCCGGGGTTCGGGAGATCGCATTGACTATCACGCGGACACACGCCTCATTGTGCATCTCGGGCACCTCTATCGTAAGCGTGCGAAAATCATGCTGCCGGCAGGATGTGCCACTGAACACGCCCCCCACCCCTATCAAAACCATCAGAAAACTTTTTTTCATAACGGTGACTCTATACAAACACCCGTCTCAGCGTCAACGTCGATATCGGGTTTCAAGATCTTTGGGCTGGAAGCTGGACCTGACTTGCAAGATGAAATGCACGCAAGCGATATAGTGGGTCTATGATTTTCATGCTGCCTCCTTGAAGT
>CAZNWT010000153.1:0-9436 GCA_964576795.1 uncultured Victivallales bacterium | reverse complement strand
CCCTCGACCACAACATGTAGTGGGCACTGGAGTCAAGTGCATACCCCCTTTGCGTCCAACATCACTACAATTTGATCGTGAGCGAGGAGTCTCCTTTCAGTACCACTCGCCCAGAGTTAGCATAACACTTTTAGAATTCAGGAACAGGACTTAGCGGAGTATCAACATGCACTACGGCTACTCCGAGTCTGTCTAAAGCCCCGACGTGACCTATTTGAGCCATCCTCTGACAACATCCGACATCATTACCAGTCGGTTTCAACCGTGAAGCATACGGATCGCATTCTTGTCATTGATGATGGTCAAATCATCTAATCGGGAAGCCACACGGAGTTGCTCGATCATGGCGGCACCTACAATGACCTCGTCATGAGAGCGAATACTCACAATTATTTATCATAACCTCCCTGTTGTCGCGTTGGCCGTCCCGGCCAAAATGACACTGCGGCCCGAGGGCGGACTACCTCCATTCCCACAAACCAACCCCATTCTGAAATAATGGAGCTGGGGTGCCCTCGCCCCAGAAAACTGTAGCCCGAAAATAGGACTCCATCGTCCCGATTAGCTATTAACGGCGTATTGTACGAGATAGCATTCGTTAATTCGTTAATTGCATTTAGTCCCCGTTTTCAGGCGAAATTCTGCCAACATTTCTGCACTCAGAGTCAAAATTACGACATATTTTAAAAATGGTGTTGAGATGGCTTGCATCTCATCCAAAAGGAATGTTAGCATGTTGCCTATTCGTTAAATCATTAACACTTTAAGTAGAAAGGGATTTACGATGCAACACTATTTCTTGGCAGACCAGGATCTGAGCGCTTTCGTCGAAAGCCTCATGGCCAAATGTCCGGTCATTGCACCGGTCGCTAATCGGTCACGTTTCGTCTTTGAAACGCTTGAAACTGTCGATGATCTTCGACTGGACTACGACACAACCATCTTGCCTCCAAAGAAGGCATTCTTTCCTACAAAGCAGGATCTCATCACGTTTGACGAGAACGGCTTCAAAGCCGCTCTGAATCCACAGGAGCAAATTCTACTTGGCACCCACCCTCACGATATCAAGGGCATTGCCATGTCAGACATCTTCTATCAGGATCGTAAAGTCGATAACAACTATATGGCTTACCGTAACGCAACGACCATTATCGGCTCAAGCGTTCAAAACCACTACAAGCATGCGTTCTTTGGCACCATGAACGCAGATCGCCCCATAACCGGTCACGACATGTTTATGACAAAGGTGGACAGCGGATATGTTGTCGAGACGGTAACCCCAAAGGGTGACGCCCTCATCGGACTTGGTACATTTACTAATGTGACCGATGCTCAGATCGCTGATGCGAAGGCTGTCAATGAGGCCGCTGAAGCAAATTGCCCCGAGAAACTAAATGGAACGGCGGCAGAGATTCGCGAGAAGGTTCGCAACTCCTTTGATTCACCAATATGGGATGAGTTCGCAAAAGATTGCTTCTCCTGCGGCAGTTGCAATATTGTGTGCAGCACCTGCTTCTGTTTTGATGTTCAGGACGAGTGGACTGTAAATGCAAAAGCTGGCAAGCGATTTCGTATTTGGGACGCATGCTTGACCAGTGAATTCTCGCAGGTCACGTCTCCCACAAAGTCCGAAAATTTTCGCGAAACACAGGGAGAACGCTATCGCCACCGCTTCATGCGTAAAGCCGCCTATCTGAACGACACACTGGGTGGGCCGGCATGCACGGGGTGTGGTCGCTGTTCCGGTGCCTGCACAGCAAACATCGCAAATCCTGTCACTGTCATTAACAAGTTATTGGAGCAGTAGATTATGTGCGACTGTAACACCGAAAACCTATTTCTCCCGCAGCTTTGTGACATCATTGCTGCCACAATGATCACCGCCACGGAGAAGCACTTCAAACTCAAACTCCAGACTGGCGAGCGGCTCGTTTTTGAGCCGGGTCAAATTCTGGAAGTCGGCCTTTTTGGCTATGGCGAGATACCACTGGGACTCGCGAGCTCTCCTTCAAGAAAAGATGGCACATTTGATCTGGTAGTTCGTGTACTAGGGAAAGTTTCAAAAGCATTAGGTGACCTCAAGGCCGGCGACACCATGACCATTCGCGGACCTTTGGGAAATGGATTCCCTGTCGATGAATTCAAAGGTAAGGATGTGCTGATTGTTGCAGGCGGAATCGGGCTCTGCCCCGTGCGCAGTATGATCAACTACATTCTGCAACACCGCGACGACTTCAAAAAGTTCACACTTTTCTTTGGCACCAAGACTCCAAGCGACTTTCTTTTTGAGGAGGACTTGGAAGCGTGGCGATGCAGTTCCTGCATGCAATATCTTGAAACGGTCGATGTGCCAGACACCGCTTGGTCGGGTAACGTGGGGGTAATTACAACACTCTTCCCCATGGCTAAAGACATCACGCCTGAAACGCGTGTCATCGTTTGCGGCCCACCGATCATGTACAAATTCGTGGTTGCTGAACTCGATAAGGTTGGCATACCGCGGTCCAATGTTTACGTCGATCTCGAGCGCCGCATGAAATGCGGTGTTGGTAAATGTGGACATTGTCAAATCAACGATAAATACGTCTGTATGGATGGCCCTGTCTTCCGTTTCTCTGATATTGAAAACCTCGAGGAGGCAATTTAAATGGCTAAGGTAAAATGTGCATGGTTTGACTTCGCAAGTTGCGAGGGCTGTCAGATTGAGGTGACCAATTTCGGCGAGCCATTCGTACAGCTTCTTGAAAATATTGAACCAGTTGAATTCCGCGAGGCAATGTCTGAAAAGACCACAGAGCCTATTGACGTTGCCTTTATTGAAGGTTCATTTACTCGCGAAGTCGACCGCCGCCGCCTCGAAGATATTCGGCGGCGGGCAGCAGTTGTGGTTGCATATGGCGCCTGTGCTGCAAGCGGCGGTATCAACGCTCTCAAAAACCATCAGGATGACTACGCGCAGGAAGTCTACGGTGCTGACAAAGATCGTCCGCACCTGAACTCCCAAAAGGCAATGCCTATCTCCGCTGCGATCAAAGTAGACTACGAGATCCGGGGTTGTCCGGTGGACAAAGACGAATTTATTCGCGTTGTCACCCAACTTGTTAAGGGTACGGAAAAGGTCTACGTTCCCTCTTACTCCGTTTGTATGGAATGCAAGCGTAATGGCACCGTCTGTCGCTATGATGAAGGCGATTACTGCTTGGGACCCATTGCACGTGCAGGCTGTGGCGCCCCATGTCCCGCCGCAGGCATCCCCTGCGAAGCTTGTCGGGGCTTCGTCGATGATGCCAATCAGGAGGCAATGGAAAAGGTTCTGATTGAAAATGGAAAACTTCCGGAGCAATGGGCCAAAACCAAGAGCCGCATGTTCACGGCTAACCTCAGAGGTGATGCGTAATGGCAACTAAGAACGCAACAATCAACGTCAACCACCTAACCCGCGTCGAAGGACACGGCAATATTGTGGTCAATGTCAAAGAAGGCACTGTCGAGAAATGTGAGTGGCAAGTGCCAGAAGCACCGCGCTTTTTTGAAGCGATGGTTCGGGGGCGGCACTACAGTGAAGTCGCCCGCATCACCAGCCGCATTTGCGGAATCTGTTCAGTTGGCCATACGCTTGCCTCACTGAAGGCATCCGAGGCCGCACTGGGAATTAAAGTCTCTGAGCAAACCGACCTGTTGCGACGCATCCTCAAGCACGCTGAGAATTTCGATTCGCATGTGCTTCACGTCTACTTTCTGGTTGCACCTGACCTTCTCGGAGTACCCTCGGTGTTCCCGTTGGTTCCGACACATGGCGATGTCGTCAAGCGCGCCCTGCGCATGAAACGCTTGGGACATGAATGGGGCAGCCTCATAGGAGGGCGCACCACTCACCCAACGCGGGCCATTGTGGGTGGATTTGCATCCCTTCCAGGTGGCGCACGTACACCGCGTCAAGCCGAAGCCAAGCTCGTTGAGCTGAAGGAAAAACTTCTCGGATGCGTACCTGACGCCGTGGAAACCTACAAAACGTTGTTAAGCCTTGCTGGTGGTATTCCTGCCTTCACTCGTGAAACAGAATATATAGCATTGGTAGATGACGTCGAGTATGGCCTCTATGACGGCAAAGTTGGCTGCTTCATGCCTGACGGCTCACAGGAAATTTTCGACGTGGAAGACTACCGTAGCGTCACAAACGAATTTGTTGTGGATCAATCAACCGCCAAGTTCGCTAAGCACAACTTGCCCAGCTACATGACTGGAGCACTGGCACGTTTCAATAATAATCACGAGCGCTTGCATCCCGAGGCCAAGAAGTTGGCCGTGGGGCTGGGGCTCACAGCGCCATGCTTCAATCCGTTCATGAACAGTATTGCTCAGTTCGTGGAATGCGTACATAACGTCTACACGACAGTGGGCCTCATTGACAAGCTGCTCGAGATTGGTCTCAAGGACGAACGTCCCGTTGAGCCAACTAAATTTGGTCGCGGCGTTGGCGCAGCGGAAGTGCCTCGCGGTATTCTCTTCCACGAGTATGCCTACGATGAAAACGGATTCTGCACCATGGGTAATTGTATTATTCCCACCAACCAGAATCACGCGAACATTCAGGGCGACTTCGACGAGCTCGTGCCATGGCTCATTGAAGCCGATAAGAATGAAAAGGAAATGGAGCTTGGGCTGGAAATGCTGGTTCGCGCCTATGACCCCTGCATCTCCTGTTCAACGCATTATCTCGATGTAACGTTTAAGAAGTAATGCTTCGCTAACGCAAGAGAATCTGAACGAGGCGCCGGGAAACCCCGACGCCTCGTTTTTCTTTAGAAACTACAACAGGAGAACCCCATGCGCTATGTACTCGGCCTTGGAAACTATGCAATGGGCGACGACAGCATTGGACTCCGAATCGTCGAACACATTGCAGAGCATAACTTGGAAGTCGGCTTCGAAGCGGTTGAAATCGCCAACAATGGCATGCAAGTACTGACATACTTTGAGCCCGGAACGGAACGTATTGTCGTCGTCGATTCAGCAAACTTCGGCGGTGCCCCAGGCGAGTGGATCTGCTTCTCCCCTGACGAGGTGGAAAGCCATAAAATCGTAGGTAATATTTCAACGCACGAAGGGGATGTTCTGAAACTCATTGCGCTAGCCCGCCGAATTGATCAACCCATTCCACCTATTCGCATTGTAGCCATCCAACCCAAATCCATGGAAATGGACGAATCCCTCTCCCCTGAACTCGAAGAAAGCTTTCCCTCTTACATTGAAGCCGTCCTCAATGAAGTGTCTATTGATTAGGATCTCTATGTAGAGTTGGCCGTCTCGGCCAATACAGAGCCATCACCATGAAACGTAAAACCTACACGATTACAGGAACCGTTCAAGGTGTAGGATTTCGCCCCACCCTCTTCCGCCTTGCTCAAGAGACGGGTCTTGGGGGATGGGTTCAGAACCGATCAGGCTCGGTTGCACTCACGTTGGTGGGGGCGACGGATGCGATTGATGCATTTGTTGCACGACTGCCCGAAACCATCCCTACAAATGCCACCATCAGCAACATTACACTTGTTGGCGAAACAACACTCACGACTACGACAGTTTCCCCATTTCATATTATGGAGAGTGGATTCGATGCCCAAAGCAGCGTCACCATCCCGGCTGATCTCGCTATGTGCCAAGAGTGCCGTACCGAAGTTCTCGATCGTGGAAATCGCCGCTTTCAATACCCCTTTACCACCTGTACCAACTGCGGACCGCGCTATACCGTTGTCCACGGCATGCCATATGATCGTGAGAGAACGACACTAGATACCTTTCCGCTCTGCTCGGACTGCCTCCGCGAATACCGCGACCCCACCAACCGGCGCTTCCACGCCGAATCTACCGCCTGCCCAGCATGTGGCCCCAAGGTATGGTTCAAGGCCACATCCTCCCACCTTCCACCTTCTGCCATCCTCCCCCCTCCCTGCCACCTGCCACCGCTCTCTGCCGCTCGCGCTACCCTCGCTGCTGGCGGCATCCTTGCCATCCGCGGAATGGGAGGCTTTCATCTTGCTGTTGATGCGACGAACGTCAAGGCGATCGCCGAACTTCGCCAACGAAAACACCGCCCAAACAAACCATTTGCCATAATGGCCAGAAACCTTGATGCCGTCCGTCGCGTCTGCCAGCTCTCTGTAGCAGAAGCCAATCTCCTACAGTCTCCCGAAGCCCCAATCGTCATCCTTAATCTCAAACCACAAATTGCCTCCTCGAACCTCGAGCCTCCCCCCTCTACACAGGCCACTTCCCACCTTCCCCTCCCCACTTCTCACATATCTCCCGACACACACACCCTTGGTGTAATGCTCCCCACAACGCCACTACACCTTCTCTTACACGAAGGCGCCAACGACGATTCCATCCCGCCCTTTGGGTTCCTCATCATGACCAGCGGCAACCAGAGCTCAGAGCCCATTTGCATCCAAAATGAAGAGGCCCAAACACGGTTAAGCGGCATAGCGGATGCGTTCCTGCTGCATGATCGAGAGATCAACCTACGCTGTGATGACTCGCTCTGCATCGAGCAGCCTTCCGGTCTGCAGGTGTGGCGCCGGGCTCGCGGCTACGCACCCAACCCCATATTGATCCCTCAAGCCCTCTCGTACTGCGTGCTCGCTATGGGTGCAGAACTAAAAAATGCAATTGCCATTGGCTTCAATTCGCAGGTTACCCTCTCCCCACACATTGGCGACCTCTCTACACCAGAAGCCCGTGACTCCCATGAGCGTGTTGCCAAAGAACTGCCTGAGTTTCTTGATCAAAGCCCCGAGTCGATCGCCGTGGATCTTCACCCCGACATGCATTGCACACGATATGGCGAACAGATTGCAAAATCCCTTGGCATTCCAACGGTATCCGTACAGCATCACCATGCTCATGGTGCAGCGTGCTTGGCTGAGAACGGAAACACATCCGGGTTGGCACTCGTCTTGGATGGAACCGGACTCGGGTTGGATGGGAACATCTGGGGGGCCGAGTTGCTTCACATTGAAGGCCCTCAGTTTACCCGACTCGCAACCTTTGCCCCCACCCCACTTCCAGGGGGCGACAGAGCCGTGGAAGAACCCAATCGGCAACTCGTTGCACGGTGGCATGTCGCAGGGATCATCCCTGAACCGGAATTGCTACAGCGCTGCGGCATCCAAGAAGATCAAAATAGGGTATGGAAGCAACAGTGCAGTCAGAGGATCAACGCACCGCTCACCCATGCTGCGGGACGGCTATTTGATGCTTTTGCCGCTCTTCTTGGGATTGCACCCTCTCGCACCAGCTACGAAGGACAGGCCCCCATACGCCTTGAAGCGGCTGCCCTGAAAAGTCGATCAACCACCACACTTTCCTTCAACCCCATAGAGAAGGACGGACTGCTGTCAATCGACTGGTCACCCGCTTTCACGGAATTGACCAAACGGCATGCCGATGTCTGGCAGAGTACAGACGCGGCCAAACAGATTCATAACGCAGTTGCTGAGGCCGCTGTTGCCATGGTGCGTTATGGAATTAAGCATACCGGAGAAACAACGATTGCACTCAGCGGCGGCGTCTTCATGAACCGCTTGCTATGCAGCCTGCTGATCCCCAAGCTCAAAGCTCTCGGTCTAACCGTCCTCACCCATAGCACAACGCCCCCCAACGACGGCTGTATCGCTCTCGGGCAGGCTGTCATCGCAGGTTGGCAATAGAATCTCAGATGCCGCGTCATTCTTTCTCCTGTAGTGTGGGCCGTCCCGGCCAATCCAGTTTAAGACCTGGATTTTGTCATCACAGGATTGCAGCCAACCTTTCTGGATGCTAACGTTTCCATTCACACACGAGACGGAGACAATCCACATCATGACCCATGACACGATTCAACTTGCCCACGGTGGAGGCGGTCGCCTTTCCCGTGAACTTATCAACACTGAAATTGTCTCCCGATTTGGAGAGGGCCCTCTAAAAGGGCTTCCGGACGGAGCCGTGCTGTCAGTCGGAACCGATCAGATCGTCTTTTCAACCGATAGCTTTGTCGTGCAGCCAATTGAATTCCCCGGCGGAAACATTGGAAGCCTTGCCGTCCATGGTACTGTCAATGATGTTGCTGTATCCGGGGGGGAGCCAAAGTGGATTTCCCTAGCGATCATTCTCGAAGAGGGCTTTCCTCTCGAAACGCTGCAACGTGTTCTGGATGCCACAATGCACGCAGCAAAAGCGTGCGACGTACAGGTGGCTACGGGAGACACAAAGGTGGTTTCACGCGGTCAATGCGACGGCATCTACATCAATACCGCTGGGATTGGTGAGATGCTCCCAAATTTTTCGCTAACCCCGGATAGCATTCGCGAAGGCGATTGCATTCTGGTCAACGGTTGCCTAGGCGATCACGGCTTAGCCGTTATGGCGGCCCGCGAAACCATCCACATTCAAGGTGGGCCCATAAGTGACAGCGCCCCCGTTCATAGCTTGGTGCAGGCGGCTCAACCCTATGCAGAGCACATTCGGTTCATGCGTGACCCTACCCGCGGTGGTGCAGCAGCTGTGCTTAATGAGCTTACGGAAGATCGCCCCTTTGGGGTGCTTTTACAGGAATCTAAGATTCCCTTCTCGCCTGGTGCACTCGGGGTTTGCGAGATGCTTGGTATTGATCCCTTGCACGTTGCCTCAGAGGGCCGCTTGATCACCATCTGTGCGCCAGAAGTAGCTGATGACATTCTTGCAGCCTGGCGCAATGATCCTTATGGCACAGGAGCAGTCTGCATGGGGGCGATCACAGCAGAGAAAGGTCGCGTCGTCATGGAGACCATTACGGGAGGCCGCCGTCTTGTGGATGTTCCTCGTGGGGAACTGCTGCCAAGGATTTGCTGATGCACGAGTTATCCATTGCTCAAGCCCTGGTATCCCAAATTGAAGCCGCCGCTCAAGAGGCCGGTGGTGGATCTGTAATCTCTGCACGCGCCATTGTTGGCGGCCTTTCTGGCGTCGATGTCGAAGCCCTGCGTTTTGTTTTTCCCATCGCGAGCGAAGGCACAAGCATCGAAACCATGCGGCTCGATATTGAAGAGGACCCCGCCATAATCGTTTGCAATGCCTGCGGGGCAAAAACATCGCCGGACTTTCCTCTTCCCCTCTGCACCGTATGCGACTCCCTGGATGTGACGATCGAAGGCGGTCAGCACCTTATGCTTGCCTCAATCGAAGTTGCGTAACTAGACGTTGTCCGAAAAGGGTCCAAGCACGGGAAAGACTGAATATCCAATGTCCAAGGAAAGAGAAACACCAGGACATGGCTCAACTTTCGGCATTGCCGGGCAATGTATGCATTTGTTTTCTGATGTTCGGTTGGAAACCCCGCCAAGGCGGGGCAAGTTCATTGCTTGCCCTGAAGTTTGGCAGTGCCCGATCATCCCCGTGACGGCATTTCTTGGAAAACGCT
>CAZNWT010000152.1:0-9454 GCA_964576795.1 uncultured Victivallales bacterium | reverse complement strand
ATGTCCGAAGCCCCTCCCGCAACTCGAAGATTTCCTAATTTGGAACCGCTGGTCACCGTCAAGGCCGGCGCTGATCTCCAGAAAACCCTCGGTACGCAGCCCCGTCTGAACCTCGACCTGCTGCGCTCGTCCCGCTTTAACGACAAAGGCAACGGTCTTGCCTGAACGCATTTGAAGCGCGTCCGCAGGGACACCCCTCCCCTGCCTCTCGGCCAACACAATACGAACGTCTGCTTGGCCGCCAGCCACAATGCCCGCAGGAGGATTGTCGATCTGCACTTTGATCTCAAAGGTCCGCAGTGTCTCATCCACGGTCGGACTACAATACGAAACCGGCAGGTCGCCCAAATCCGTATCCCCTAGCGTAATACGTCCGACAGTCACACCAGGCACGACCTCGCCATAGGCGCTTGCCGACGCGAAAATGGAAGCCTGCAGCGCAGAGGGATCGTCAATACGAAAGACCGGATCGCCGACATGAACCATCTCGCCTTGCTCGCGGTGCCGAATGCTGATCCGTCCCGCAATCGGGGCGCGAACAGTGGTGTCCTCAAGATTCCGCTGCGCAATCCCCAGCGCCGTTTCCGCCTGTTGCATACGAGCACGGGAAAGCTGTACCTGAGCAACCGCAACATCAAGAGCCGCCGACGCGATTACCGACCGACTCTCAACCTCATCCATCTGCCGGACAGAAACGACCTGCTCGTCCGAAAGATGCCGATAGCGTATATGGTCTTTTTCAGCCAAGGCGTGAGTGGCCTCTGCCTTTGCAGCAAGGGCCTCAGCCACCAAAACAGAATTGGATGCAACCGCCAGCTCCTGCTCCTGACTTTCGACCCTACGACGGAGATTTTCGCTGTCCAATTCACAGAGGGGTTGTCCCTTCGTGACGACGTCACCTTCTTCAGCCATGATGCGTTCAATGGAGCCTTTGGCCTTGGCAGGAACTAGGGCGAAATGAACCGATTCCAACGTGCCCTGAATATGGAGCTCTCGTGAAAACGTCATTTCGCGTAAAGGCTGAACCTGTACAGGGGTGCTGACCTCTGCCTCAACCGCCTGCTCTGCATCCCGGCCGCACCCTGATAGAACGGCGCAGAGCACAACGCCTCCGACCATCATGGAAGTCCTGTTTTTGAGTATCTTTCTATAGTTCATATTCATTCGCTGATCTCCTTATTGTGGTTCTGATTCTGTCAGTGTTCCTGTCACGAGTTGGAAGCGACGACAGGACATGGTGTATTTAAATTGGGCAGCGGCGAGTTGGTAGCCGCTATCCGTAAAGGCCGTTTGGGCCGTGATAACGTCGATTTGTTGCTGTAACCCCTCAGCATAAGAGCGCTGTGCGAGACGAAGAGCCTCACGAGCCTGTGTCACGTTTCGGTTGCGAGCATCCACGAGTGTAGCGGCGGATGCTATATCGGCATTCGCCTCAGCAATCTCAAGACACGCTTGTGAAACCACCGCATCGTGCTCGAGCTGTGCACGCCGGAGTGCCGCCTCAGCCTGGGTAATTTTGCCCCGAGTTTCTTGCCCATCAAAGAGCGGCAACTCAGCGCGTACGCCAACGAGCCAAGAGTTCTCCCATTCATCATCAAAAGATCGGTCCGGGTTGGCCTGCTTGACTTGTCCAAAGAGGCCAACTGTCGGGCGATGGCCGCTACGGGCAACCGCGAGGGCTTCGCGATAAACGGCAACGGAACGTTCGGCCGCCGCAATGTCAGGCCGTTGCTGTAATGCAGTATCGACTGGGATGGAGTCGTCGATGACTGGAGTTGCGCTGAGCAATCCCGTGATCGTACGCGTGTCGTCGAGCGGAAGCTCAAGAATCTGCAAGAGTGCTAGCCTCGCCTTAAGCTCGGCATTGATGGCGGCAATACGCTGGGACTCTGCACGACTGAGCTGCTCATCAGCGCGAAGCTGATCGAAACGCGTTGCCATGCCTTGATCCAAGCGAGCCGTAACATCCGTATAGTTACGCTTTGCCAACAGCTCAGATTGCTGTGCCACTGCCAAGGTTTCCTGGGCTAGGAGAACTTGGTTAAATCTTGCGTGTACAGCAAAAGCCATCTGTTGATTAGCATCTTCAATTCTGGATTCAGCCGCACCGGCATACTCATTAGCCAGCCGCAGTGCTGCGCGGACACCGCCGCCCGCATAGAGGACCTGGCTGACATCGGCAGTGATTTCGAAATTGTCCTTTTGCCCCATCTGGATATCACCAAAAGAGGCGACATCATCAAGCCGGACATATTGAGCGCTCAGATCCAGGTGCGGTAGAGCAGCAGATCGTGACTCCTGAATGCGTCCACGAGCAATGGATGTCTCCTCCCGAGCGCTACGCAGGGATAGATTGCGCTCACCTGCCAGACGTAGGGCGTCAGCAAGGGTCAGCGTATTCGTCGTCGCCCCCACCTCGGCAGCACCAGCATGGCTCAGCAGCAGAGCCGCGAGAGCGAGGGCAATGAAACGAGTGTATAGACAAGTGGAGACGGTCATGATTGATCCCCTCCAGCAGCCTTGTGCCTGTTGGCGCACTCGTTCATTCGCTGCTCAAAGCCCGGAGCTGCTCGCCATACAGCATGGTCAATCGCTCCGTGCCGCTCAAGCGTTTGCGCTAACAACAATCCTTCACGAGTCCTGACCGGCTCCCGTTCATTATCCCACGCGAGCACCGCAGAGAGATCGCCATCGAAAAGCGCGTGTTGAAGCAACATGACTTCAACGTCCCGGCAACCCTCCTCGATCTCGAACAGTTGATCGGCAATAGCCGTGATGATCTCCTCCTGCACCCCCTGCGAGGATCTTAAGCGAACGATTTCCATCCATTTCATAATTGACTTGCTCCTATTCGCGTTCATTCGCGGTTCGACTACTCTTTCTATTGTTAATCGCAGCTATTCTTATTCGCAATTGGCGTGCCAAACCGATTTTACTAGTGCTTTCTAGGATTCTTCCCTTGCAGCGATTCCAGAAGCGCCGTATATTGACTCGCAAGACGCGGCTTGCCGCACTGCACGCCGTATATTGACTCGCCAATAGAGGTATGATGAAAATTGATCAAACAGAGTTTTTCAGGGAAGTAACCCTCAGAATCTGTAGCAGTCTGGATATCGAGGAGGCCTTGACGAGCACCTTTGCGTATCTCAAAACGGTTATACCGGTGGACATGATCGGGCTGATCTACGCGGACGAGGATCGGCGGTGCATCTTTCCCGTGGCGATGGTGACGCGCGAAGGATTAATCACGCACAGGAAAAAAGTCTCAGAGCCCGCTCATATCGACGACGACTTTCTACAGATTATTCGTGAAAAAGAAGCGCATGGCGAGGGAGTATCCCTATACAACCGACCCGAAGAGCTTCCCACCCCAGTTGAGCGCTGTTTTCCCAATCTCACATTTCGATCGACAATAGCACTGACCCTCAACATCCGAAATCAACAGATGGAAGGCCTAATCCTCTCTGCTGACGGAATGGATCGGTATACCGAAGAGCACGCCATGCTGCTTCAAAGCGTCAAGGATCCTGTGGGCCTAGCCATGAGCAATGCTCGCAGGTACATGGAGCTCGAAGCCATGCGCGACCTACTCGCCGAAGACAACCGAGCCTTGTCGGCCGACATTGAGCGCATATCAGGGGCCGTGGTGATCGGCGCTGATTTCGGACTGCGCGAAGTCATGGAGATGGTGCGTCGCGTCGCAGGATCAAACAGTCCCGCGCTGCTGCTTGGCGAGACCGGAACCGGAAAAGAAGTCATTGCCAACGCGATCCACATGGCCTCCCCACGACGGTCCGGCCCCATGATTCGCCTCCAATGCGGGGCGATTCCCGAAACACTGCTCGACAGTGAACTGTTCGGCCACGAGAAAGGTGCCTTCACGGGCGCTACAGAACGCAAACGCGGACGCTTCGAACGTGCCGACGGGGGCACCCTCTTCCTTGACGAAATTGGCGAGCTCAGCCCCGATGCCCAAGTGAAACTTCTGCGCGTCCTACAGGAGAAGGAATTCGAACGCGTAGGCGGCACCCAAACCATTCGCGTAGACACACGCGTCATTGTGGCAACACATCGCGACCTAGAGACAATGGTCCGTGACGGCAGGTTCCGTGAAGACCTCTGGTATCGCCTTAACGTATTCCCGATTCGAATTCCACCGCTACGCCTACGCCGTGATGATATTCCATCGCTGCTGCAACACTTCGTCGAGCAAAAAGCCCACGAGATGAACCTCGAAACCATACCGCGCATAGACGAAGCCACACGAGAACGACTCAAGAATTACGACTGGCCGGGTAACGTGCGCGAACTACAGAACATCGTCGAGCGTGCCCTCATCCTATCCCACAGCGGTCAGCGACTATCTATTCCGACGCTGACTCCAACGGGGCCCTCCCCCGCTGAGACGCAAACCACCGGCCCTTCAACCGCGTTGGCAACAATGGACGAAGCCATTGCCGGCCACATTCGACTCGCCCTCGAACATAGCGATGGCCAAATCGCTGGCCCCGGCGGTGCCGCCGAACGCCTCCACATGAAACCCAGCACGCTTCGCTTCAGAATGCAGAAACTGGGCGTCAGACTCTCCACGCCACGCCGCGATCTCACCTGACACGTCCTCATTCTTAAAATCGAGTGGATGCATTGCCCTTTGTCTTTACCCTAATCTTTACCTTAAGCTACGAAGAGACGAGACCAGAAGATCCGTAAAGACAAAGGGAAGAAATATGATTCAAAAGCGGTATTCCAAAGAAAAGTTTGCCCACTGCGCGTGGTTTTCATAGGTCTTCTTACTGGGACCGTAAACATCAAGGCAATAGGTCAGGTGCAAGGATAGGGGCGCACGCACCATGTGAAGTCCAATAAGGAGATCAGGATGGCCGTAATTCGGGTCCATACCCGGATGGAAACCGCCGTTTTCGGTGGAGCCGCCCTCGGAAGGTGCCAATCGTTCAAAGTAGGTGGCACGCAGTACCACCGAGGCATAGCCATGCCATTTCGGGAAATCTTCAGGCAGTTCGTCTTGAGGGATATAGATAGGATCCAATGTGATGGACATGCCCGGCAAGTCAGGAATGTGAGTGAAGCCCGTAGGAAGACCACGACCGAAACGACCTTCAATATGTGCCTGAGCAAAAGTGGCAAGATTACCGATTCCAAGCTGGCCTCCGATGGCAAAGTCGGAGGTCCAGCCACCAGCCGTATACGCCGAATCGGGAGGAACCCAGAGCTTGTGGCGCCAGGCAAGATTAAGGTTGCCAAGAATTTCTGTATCGAGCTGATTCGACCAGCCCGCAGGAGGGTCACCCAGCCCAAGATCTTCGTGGAGAAAGCGTTGTACGTTCTCTGCTTGAGAACAGGGCCCCATGCAGCCCAGGTAGAGTTGAATAGCGGAGAGACGGTAGTTGTCATATGACGACAACGCCCCGTGAACTCCAAGAATTCCTACCCATGGCAGATCATTGGGTTGCGGTTCAGCAATAGTAAGCTTTCGGGGGGTAATCATGATTTGACTAAGCCCGAGGGACCAACGCACGGCACGTCCTCCGATCCCGTCGTCGCCAAAAGTGGGTAGATGACCGATCCACCCCGGGAACAAATCCTCCCAAGAATCATAAAAGGGAGAGTGGAGCTGAAGGCTCAAACCCCCGGTGAATCCATCGTCCTGGCCGGAAAGGATATCGTTGTCAAACTCGAATCTAAACATGTACTTGTCACGAATCGGGTGCCGCTCCTGTTCCAAAGAAGATGCCAACGCGAACTGAGTTGTCGGCGAAGGAGCTATGGAATCCAGCCCCAAGGGATTGATGTCATTGTTAGCAAATGCAGGACTCCAGAATAGGGCAGCTATGCATGCGCAAAGATAGACGGCACCCCACCGTTGCCGACGAGGATGCCGCTCGAGAAGATTGTGATGTTTCCGGGGGGAAGCGTTGTACGTGTCCGCCATAAACGAATGCTCCAATCATCACGTCGCACGCCACTCGCTTATGGGCTGAACAGCGTGGGGTGTCAGTCTCTGAATCCATAGGTTTCTGTGATGAAATCCAGATCCTTGTCCCCGCGACCACTGAGATTCACCAGAATGCTGCCATACTTCATCTCGCGTGCCAGCTTCATGGCATAAGCCACAGCGTGGGCACTTTCAAGCGCCGGGATAATTCCCTCAATACGGCTTAGAGTATAGAATGCATCAAGGGCCTCCTCGTCATCGGCCACTTCATAGCTAATGCGGCCTTCATCCTTGAGATGCGAATGTTCCGGGCCGACGCCAGGGTAGTCAAGTCCACTGGCAATGGAATAAACCGGCGCGGGCTCGCCAGCCTCGTCTTGGAGCAAGTAGCACTTGAATCCGTGGATAATGCCAGGCATACCATAAGTGGCGGTAGCCGCATGATCGCCGAGTTCCGGCGACCGCCCCCCCGGCTCCACGCCTATGAGCTTAACAGGGTCCTTCAGGAATCCAGAGAAAATGCCCATAGCATTGCTGCCCCCCCCGACGCATGCACACACCACTTCAGGCAGGTGCCCCGTCATTTCCAAATACTGCTCACGCGCCTCAATGCCAACCACGGTTTGGAAGTCACGAACCATCATAGGGAAAGGGTGCGGACCGACGACAGAACCAATACAGTAGATTGAGTTGATGGGATCTTGAAGGTAGGCCTGAAAGGCCGAGTCTACGGCTTCTTTAAGCGTCTTAAGCCCGAAAGAGACGGGGATGACCTTGGCACCAAGTAGCTTCATACGGATAACGTTTGGAGCCTCCTTCTTGATGTCGACCTCGCCCATGTGAATCTCGCATTCAAGGCCGAAGTAGGCTGCCGCCGTGGCCAGCGCAACGCCGTGTTGTCCGGCGCCGGTTTCAGCGATCAGCTTCTTTTTTCCCATATGCTTGGCCAGAAGTCCTTCACCCATACAGTGATTTAGTTTATGGGCACCGCTGTGGTTGAGATCTTCACGCTTAAGATAGATCTGACTACCGCCGCAGAGTTGCGAGAGCCGATCCGCGTGGTACACCGGCGTCGGGCGCCCTTGGTAATGCTTGCGGATCGAGCGCAGCTCTTCGATGAACCGGTGTGTTTTGCTGATCTTAAGGTAGGTGTCGGTAATCTGATCCATCTGAATTTGCAACTCAGGCGGTATATACGAGCCGCCGTACTCCCCAAAATGGCCACTGGCGTCCGGCTGCTGCTGTTGATAAAGTGAATAATCTTTGGTCATGATGTCTTACCTCATTTTCTGGTGAATAAAGATCTCGTACCCGTTGCGTAAAACGTAAGTCTATAAAACAAATGCCGCAAGAAGCAAAACCATAATCAAACCCCGTTCACAATTTCACAATACACAGCAGCATTTGCCCTCTATTTCCAAAGGCGAAACAAATTTCGGGGCTTCCGCCAAATCTGAGGGTGAGGCGGCACAGCTACACAGGAAAGAAATGACCATAGGAAAAAGAAATTGCGTGAGAGTTTCTACGAAAACGGGCATGATTATTTGGTCACAAGATCGTCTGGACACATGGAGACCGTGTAAGAGCCGAAGGGATCATCAATTTACCCACAGATTATTCAGAAAACCCGAAAATATTGAGGAGTTATATGAAACGTAAACCTTTGCTTGGGTTGTGTCCGATTGGAAAATTTGTTTTCAGCCATGAGGATGCGATGAAATATAAAAAGATTCTGCAGGGAAAGTTGACAGACTGGGATATTGATTTTGTTGATCTCGAAAGTGTGCTGCCTGATGGGATGGTGCGTGACCAGAAGCATGTCGAACCGGTAGTGGAGCATTTCAAAAAGGCGGGGATTGATTGCCTGTTCCTGCCACATTGCAATTTTGGTACGGAAGGGGCTGCGGGTATGATTGCCCGTAAGCTTGATGTGCCGACTCTACTTTGGGGGCCGAGAGATGAGGCTCCGCTGGCGGATGGCACCAGGCTGCGGGACAGTTTGTGCGGCATGTTTGCGACTAGCAAAGTATTACGCAAGCTTGGCGTGACGTTTAGCTATATTGAGAATTGTTCGATTGAAAATGACAAATTCAAAGACGGTCTGGATATGTTTCTGCGGGCAGCGAATGTTGCAAATGTATTCCGCAAAGGAACTCGCATTGGCCTGCTAGGCCAGCGTATTGACTTCTTCTGGACGACGATCATTAACGAAAGTGAATTGCTGGAAAAATTCAATATTGAGATTCAGCCTTTGGATTTAGTTACGTTTATTGAGAATGTTAAAACGCGTGTTGCTGAAAATAAAGAGCAATATGATGCGGAAGCGGAGGCTTTTCGTCAGCACGCGGTTGTTGAGCATTTTGACAGCAACGAACCGCTGTGGAAAATTTATGCAATGCGAGATGAAATGTTTTCGCTGGCCGAACAACATGACCTTGAAGGGTTTGCAACACAGGATTTCACATCACTTGTGGATGCGATGGAAACGTATGATTACTATACCCTTTCGATGGTCGCCGAGCGTTACGCCATAGGCTGCGAAGCTGACATACATGGGTGTATCAGTGATATTCTTATCCGGCGGGCGATGTTGGGTGAGGCTCCAGGGTGGCTTGCAGATGTTACGGTTCGTCATCCTGAAGATGATAACGGCGTGCTACTGTGGCATTGTGGGGCACCGGAATCTATGATGCATACGGCTGAACAGGTCAGGCTGGGGAAGCACTGGATATTACCAAGCCCGCTGGCGGGAATGACGCATTTCAAGTTAAAAGATGGCCCGATAACGGTTTGCCGTTTCGACGGCGACACGGGAGAGTATAAGCTCGCCATAGGACAGGGTGAAACGATGGCTGGGCCCAATACGCTGAACAATTATGTATGGATGAAAGTCAACGATTGGCCCGCATGGGAACACAAACTTATGCAGGGGCCGTTTATTCATCACATGGCCATGTCCTACGGTTGCTACGCCGACGCGATTATAGAGGCTACGCGATATATTCCAGGCTTAACGCCTGTCGAGCTGGACTGATAATAAGAATTATCACAGCTGCAAGAACGCGGGCTATATATTATGATTAGGGAGTATATCCTTTGCGGGACGACCCCCTACATCTTGACATTCGTCATTACGTTCTTTTCTTGTCATCCTGAGCGGAGCCGAAGGATCTCAAGTGCAATGAATGTGTTACGACCGACAGGAGATCCCTCGACAAGCTCGGGATGACAAAACAAGTGCACCCCATATTGCACGTGGTCCAACGAAAGAAATACCCCAATTATGTGTTTTCGGGTTCATCACCACCCCGCATGCGAAACGCGTCTTGCCCGCTCCAGGGCCCGGTTTCTCGTTCGTGTTGCAATCCTCCTGCCAGCCTCCTCTTCCCCAGCGGCCACGCAAACCTTTACGTTAACCGAACCTGCTCGCTTCGTCGAACTGCTTAGTCGGCGCCCAGCGGTTCCAAATAGGCGGCAATGCCGGGGGTCTGATCCTGTCGC
>CAZNWT010000151.1:0-9494 GCA_964576795.1 uncultured Victivallales bacterium | reverse complement strand
CATGCTCTGCCTCATCACGAATTCGTGACGACTTTGTAGTGCCGCGAAAACGGATGCGTTGATTATCAACGACTTACGACTCAAGGTGCGAAACTCGGGTTAGACATGGTATCATAGCTTAATGGGCTCCTTTAAAAGTGCACCTTCAATCGCATCAACAAGCTGAGATTCTGACTGAACGCCCACGAATTGCTGCACAGACTGCCCATCCTTCAACACAATCAGCGTAGGAATTGAGCGTATGCCATACTGCGCGGCAATCTGCGGTGCATCATCAACATTGACTTTGGCCACGGTTGCGCGATCGGCCATTTTCAACGCCACCTCTTGAACCACAGGCCCCTGCATAAGACAGGGCCCACACCACGGCGCCCAAAAGTCCACAAGCGTGACACCGTTCCTGGTTGCGGCCCCAAAACTATCATCCGTGAGTTCGACTACTTTTTCTGACATTTTCAACCCTCCCTATGTTGCAGAATTCACTCTGTTGTTATCCTCTGTACGCAAGTTCTATTCGCAAGGCGCGTGCCAACCTTCTGCAATAACCGAGTCAACCTCGCGACTTTCGTTAAAACAGCCCGCAGGAAAAGGGAATTTGGTCATTTTCGGGAAGGCACGAATTAAGGGGGGCGTTGGGAGAATCTGCTTATTGGTGTTGCAACAAGATCGCCGAGCAACACCACAAACATTGCATGCAACATAAATACAGCAGAGTGTCTTACCGAATTGAACTTACACAGCAGTACGATATACAAAACATGACGCGAGCAGAAACCAACGCAAGAAGATCGCAATTTTGCTTAGATGAGCAACGTCTCGTTCTGCCCAAGCCACATCAGCCAACATCCCATTTATGTCCTGCAACCGGCTCTGCTCCTGACACCTTCCGCGATTCTTCGCTGCTGCCGACCATGTCCAACGAAGAGTTCGCGCGGTCCATGGATCTTACTCGAAAAGGCATGCCGACTACTATCTCCCAACAGATGCGCTGCGGGCGCTGCGCGATGGCAAGCTCGCCAAAGATCTGTATTTCCGATTTATGCAACGACTGAAGGAAAGGCTAGCGGCCATGGGATACGAAGACCTTGACTTTCGGGGTAACCACAAACTGCTGGCCCTCGATAAGACAGGCGAATTCCTGATGGATAACGCGCTGCCGCGTGCCAGAATCTGTAGCTTTGATCTGCTGCGGAAGATGTGATCATGCGTTATCGAATTCGCGGTTCAGAATAGCCCGAACTTGTTCGGAAGATTGAATACTTGTTGTGGCGGCAACAGCCTTGCCGTTCTTGAAATAGACAGTGAAGGGCAGGCCCATGAACCCCGCACATTCCGGCAATCCTCGGATAGGGTCGGCAGCAGGTCCGTCGAAATCCTGGTCAAAGAAAGCGATGTGTGGGTATTCCCCTCGCAGATTTTCCATGACCGCGTAGACAGGAAGGCACATGGGGCCCATTCGTCCGCAGCAGACCATCATATTCTCATGTTTCTCCAGTGCGTCCGTTAACGCCTCGTGAGTCTCCAGATGTGGCAAGTTTGTCCGTAGCATTTCTCTTCTCCTTAGTTGTGATTTACTTTTAAGTGACACTTCTTGTATTTCTCTCCGCTGCCACACCAGCAAGGATCATTTCTTTTCAGCTTACTAATGTCTTCCGGCTTGCTGTTTCGTTCAAATAACGCGGACCACCATCTCATGGATACCTCTTTCATTAGTGCGTGTTTGTCATGGCTATTGTCGTTCGCGTAAAGCGACGCCGTCATTCTACTTCGATCTGGTCTCTGGTCCTTGGTATCACCTGACCTATAATTTGCGAGGAGGGATAATTGCCAGCCCTCAAATCAGACACCAAATCATCAGCAACTTCATTGCGAACTGAGATTAACAGTCCTCCTGATGTTTGTGCATCGAGCATCAGCATTTTTCTGTTGTAATCCAGATCAGAAGAAAACATGCAGGCGGCTTTCACATATTCCTGATTTCTAAAACATGCGCCCGGTATACATCCTGTTTTGACCAATTCATAAGCGCTATCCAGCAAAGGTACTTGCTTGCTATGCATCCGGAAGGTGACCTTGCTTGCCAATGCCATTTGATAAGCATGCCCCAACAGCCCAAATCCCGTAATGTCCGTGGCTGCACGGATTTCGTACTTTTGCATGATAGCTGACGCATTTTTGTTGAGAAGTTTCATATTCTCAAGCGCATTTTTGTAGGAACCTTGTGAAACATTGTCTATTCTCTGCCCCGCAACAACAACACCTGTTCCGATTGGTTTTGTCAGAATCAACATGTCTCCCACGGAAGCTGCCGTGTTGGTGATAACTTTATCCGGGTGAACAGCGCCCGTGACCGCCAATCCATATTTGGGTGGATAATCATCTATCGTATGGCCACCCACGATAATTCCACCAGCCTCCTCAAGTTTATCCGCGCCACCACGAAGTATGGACGTTAATGCTGCTAGAGGTAGTTTGTCCTTTGGAAACATCACGAGGTTTAATGCAGTCAGTACCTTTCCCCCCATGGCAAATACGTCGCTGACGGCATTGGCCACCGCTATCTGCCCGAATTCATACGGATCCGAGCAAATGGGCGGGAAGAAATCAGTGGTTTGAATGATTGCTAAATCGTCAGTAAGCTTATATACACCAGCGTCATCACCGGTGTCAATAGACACAAGTAGACGATCGTCCTTAACACGCCGCATATTCTTCAGCACTATTTTTAGGTCAGTAGCCGATAGTTTTGAAGAACAACCGCCATATTCAACTGTGCTGAGCAAATCAATCATTGGTATCCGTTCGCGATAGGGCATGATTCTTCGGATACAGTGGCTGTAAATTCATGATCCAATTTGTGAACCTCCAAAGTGAAGACTCCTTCAGAGAGCTCCCATGTTACGGGTATATTGTTGTCTTTCAGAAAGGTGACGGTATTCGTCTTGGACTCTTCCTTATCAATCAGCACGATGAGTGTGTCGCCGGACGAGGCCGCATCCAGCGCTGCTTTTGTCATGATTATTGGTTTCGGGCATAGGCACCCGCGTGCATCAACGTTATGTTTGCTCATAAGAAGCAATCCTTACCGGGATATTTACAACGGCGATGTTCGTGCAAATATCCCGATGTTGTAGTCTATAGCAAAACAAGAGATTCCAAATTCTTAAACGTTATAATCTGTGTTGTACAGGCCGACCGGCCTTGGTTAGGTGCCTCATGTGAAGCCTGAGCTTGAGCTTCCGCAGGAAGCTCCGCCCAAGGAACCAGAGATCGATCCGAATGCCGATATTAACTTCTTTGCTTTCTTTTTGGCTCCGCATTCAGGGCAGATAACCGCTTTATCTTCGGTGTTCATGCTTGTCAATAATTCATATATTGCGCCGCATTTATCACATTCGTATTCATATATCGGCATAACAATCTCCTTCTCCCTGTTTTGTTTCTATACCACGAGTTGCAAGGAAACGATAATCTCCTTCACGTATTGTCGTTCCTTCGGCGTCGAATATCTCAAGCATAGCCAGACATGTTTTTCTATTGCCGTGAATTATATCACGAAAGTCGGCTACAGTAATCCCTTCTTTAGTGTTTTTGAGAGCATCCACTAATTGATTGCGTACGCGATCAACCACATTCACATGTAAGTAAAAACCATCCGCTGTTTTGTGGGTTGAGTTGTTACTGTGCAGGAAGTGGAGAATCTGTTTCAGATCCTTGTCGCTGATGTTAATGTGTTTCTTTAATGCTGTCCATTCCGGTTTTGTGGGAAGCTTGAGCTCGTTGCCACGATCTTCGAGAAACTTATCCACGGCGGCGGCTTTAGGGTCAAGTGTATGATGGTGGGTTTTGAGCAGACGGGGGATAGTCCAGGTACCATTGATATTTTGGGCTTGCCCGCTAGCATCCAGTATCGTGAGCAAATGCCTTACCACCCAGAGTCTTCCTTCTTCTGAAATGCGGTCTATTGCAAGCCCGTTGGCGATCTCGCGCTCAGTTAATCCTCGGTTTTCGAATGGGTGTGTTTTGTGAAACAAAGATATGTGTTCAATGATTGCGCCCATCAGTGCGTCGGCTGTTGTTTCGCTCAGCATAACAAGCTCTTTCGCCGTATCATGAAGATGTATATCTGAGGGCAATTCGTTCTTAACAATGGGTAGCAATTCTTCCTTTGAGAAGTTGAGTTTATCCGCAATGTCTTGAAGGGTGGCCACTGTGGATCGTCTTTTAAGGTTCTGTGCAATAAGCTCAGAAATCCCTTTGCTGTCAATATCAGTGAGATCACTCACAACGCTTCCACGTTGTTTTTTGTGGTGAAGAGGATGGGCATCAAGGATGGTTCCGCCGCCAAGGGTTCGATCACCCGAAGAGTCTCGAACGATGAAAGAATCGCCATGACGCAGCACGCATGGAGAGGGTAGATGTATTTGTGCGAATCCATTTTCTCCAGAACACAGGAGCGCGCCATGTAGGATATGAACCTTTGTCTTGAGTCCATAGCCGCCTGCATAAAACATGACGTCACTTTGTGACCGCAGGAAGGGAACGTCACGCAGCAAAGAGACCTTCACGTCAATCATGGCGGTGGAACGCTGAAGACGATCAGCAACAACCATGCCGCGTTGTATGTTTCGTGTTCGGACACCTGAGAGATTGATAGCCGTTCTGTCACCTGCTGAGATAGACTCAACATGTTTACCGAACCGTTCGATCCCCTTGACAGTAACGTCCGCACTATTTTGGGGCAGGAGAAACACCGTACCGCCTGATGTCAGTTTGCCGTTCAACGCAGAGCCTGTTACAATAGTTCCAAACCCTGGCTTGCTGAAGATTCTGTCAATAAACATGCGGAATGGCCCGTTATTCGGGCGTTCTGGGATGTTTTGCGCAAACAGATCGAGCTCAGAAAGCAGAGCCTCTAATCCCTCTCCTGTTACCGATGAAATATTGACAATAGGAGAAGCTTTCAGGAAGGTTGTATCAACGTATTGTCGCACTTGAACTTCGACATCTCTTAGTCTGGATGAGTCAACCGTGTCAATCTTGGTGAGAACAGTGAATCCGCGTGTTAAGCCCAGCATGCTCATTATGTTGATGTGTTCACGCGTTTGTGGCATGACGCCTTCATTTGCTGCTATAACCAGAAGTGCGATGTCAATCCCAATGGCCCCGTTGGCCATGGTATGAATGAACTCTTTATGTCCTGGCACATCGACAATCCCCACTATGTTGCCTGATGGTAATGTGAGGTGAGTAAACCCCAAGTTTATGGTAACGCCACGCTCTTTCTCCGCCTTATGCGTGTCGCAATCGAAGCCGGTGAGACTTTTGATCAACGCGGTCTTCCCGTGATCTACATGTCCAGCTGTTCCCACTGTCAGATGCTTCATTGTCGATTACTTCTCGCCCGGTTGATCCATGATTTGATGGAATGCTTTGCCAACAACTGCAATCAAGTATTCCATCTCTTTCTCTTGTAATGTACGTACATCGATGAGCAATCGTCCCTGACGCAGGACAGAAAGCACCGGTATTCTTTGCGCCAACAACAGCCGGAATAATTGTTCTGAGTACAGCGCATTTGCATTAGCGCTGTTGCCGGGAAACTCGATTTGGACAGCGAATCCGTCCAGAGTTGCGCCCGGCATTGTTCCTCCACCATATTGCCCTGTACTTTCAATCACACGGCAATCCACATTGTCTTTCCGAAATTGTGTTGCCAGTTCGTCTGCCATGCGTTTCAGTTCCGTTCCGTTCCGCATCAGCATTCTGATGGCTGGAATATTTCTGGCGGTTTCCGGTGACATCCATTGACGAAGCACAAAAGACAGGGCGGCCAGAGTCAATTTGCCAACGCGCAAGGCACGTCGCAAAGGTGACGCCATGAGAATGGATATCACGTCCTGACGACCGACAATAGCTCCGGCCTGCGGCCCCGCCAACAGTTTGTCGCAACTGAACAGCACAAGATCGCATCCGCTTTGGACGGCGGATTGGATGTTGGGCTCTGATTCGAGATCCAAACCGTCAATATGAGAGAGAAGTCCGGAACCTATATCGTAAGCGAGTGAAATATTATGACTATGAGCAAGTTCAACAAGGTCTTTGATTTCAGCTTCTTCAGTAAATCCAGTTGTGGTGAAGTTCGATTTGTGTACTTTGAGAATTAACGCCGTATTCTTATTTACCGCTGCGGCATAATCGGCAACACGTGTTCTATTGGTGGTGCCCACCTCAACCATTATTGCACCCGATGCATCCATGATCTCTGGCAATCGAAAAGAGCCGCCAATCTCAACGAGCTCCCCTCTTGACACAAGCACTTCGCGGTTCTTGGCAAGGGCATTAAGAGTGAGAATGAGACCAGCCGCATTATTATTGATGACCAATGCGGACTCGGCATGTGTTAGCACTTGTAATGTGTGTTCCACATGCACGTTCCTCTCTCCTCGTGTTTGTCTGTTGGTGTCGTATTCAAGATTACAGTAAGAGTCGCAAGCTCTTGCCACTTCATTAACAACGCCCTGTCCCATAGGGGCTCGTCCGAGATTGGTGTGCAGAACAATGCCGGTTGCGTTGATAACGTGATTTAATGATGGTGACTGTAGAGCGGTAATCATCTCCTTTATGTCGGCGGCAAGATTGTCAACAGACACAACGGTTTCGCCATTGAGAATTTTCTTGCGAGCATTGTCAAGCAGTGCGCGAACTGTATAAATAGTCAATTCGCGGCCATATTGTTCAATAAGCTCGCTTATGATCGGGTGTTCAATAAACGTATCGACCCCGGGCAATTCACGCAATGTCAGATGCTGATTCATAGGATGCTATTTGGTATTAACGAGACGTTTTGTTTATGGCTATTTTGTGCGGCTGGATATTGCAAAAAAGAGTCCCATAATAGCGCCGACAATAATCCCTGACCAGGGACTAGCTGACATTCCTCATGTGCTGCCAGAGCATTTACCGAAATAGCCGATGACTCCGCCTATTACACTTCCCAGAACGATACCGACAATGATACGTATTATCACGACAACTCCTTATAGATGGCAGAAGGGGTAGGAATCGAACCTACAGCGGACGATTTTACTCGCCCGTTACCAGTTTTGAAGACCGGTCGAAACACCAGTTTCATCCCTTCTATCAAACCTATTCATTTTCACTTGTTACACCCACACATACTATGCACGATAACTCTGCCACAAGCCAGCGTCGTCGTCATTATTATGGTGGCAATCGATGGTGAGGTTGTCTTCACACGTGTTTGTTTATGCGCGCGCTCAGGCGCCTGGTGCGATGTTGATATTATACTTCCAGATATTTCTGTGCGTCCAGAGCTGCCATACATCCGGTGCCTGCAGCGACCACGGCTTGTTTGTAGACGGGATCAGCCACATCTCCGCAGGCAAAAATGCCAGGGGCCGATGTTCGAGATGAACCGGGCTCAACGGTTACAAAGCCCTGCTCATCACATTCAACCAACTCCCGGAACAGCTCCGTTTTCGGGTCATGTCCGATGGCAACAAAAATTCCATCACAGTCTATGTGCTGGATGTCATTTGTATCTGGATTCCGGAGCGTTGCGCCAGTTACGAATTCTGTTCCGATAATATCATCGATAACCCGCGGGATCAGCCATTTGATCTTGGGGTTACTCTTTGCTTTTTCGACCTCGACAGGGGCTGCCCGTAAATAGTCACGACGGTGTACAATAGTGACCGATGCAGCAAAGCGGGTCAGGAAGATGGCATCCTCCATAGCCGTATTGCCGCCGCCGGCCACAATCACATCCTTGTCACGGAAGAACGCCCCGTCGCAGGTAGCACAGCCGGAAACACCTTTCCCGTAGAATCGCGCTTCCGAGGCGATCGGCAGTCGTCGCGCAAGGGCCCCGGTGGCAATGATGACGGTTCGGGTTTCGATGGTCTCTCCCCCTCTCTCCAGGACGTAGCCCCCTTCCGTGGCTCTAGTCTCTGTGATATCTCCCGTCAGGAATCCCGCCCCAAACCGCTCGGCCTGTTTCTTGAAGAGATCCATCAGCTCCATGCCAGATACCGCCTCAGGGAAACCCGGGTAGTTTTCGACTTCGTGTGAAACAATCAACTGCCCGCCCGGCGAGCTTCCCTCAACAACGAGCGGCTTGAGATCCGCCCGTGCCGCGTAGATAGCCGCCGCTAATCCGGCTGGACCTGTCCCGATAATTACAACGTTTTCCATATAGGTACTCCTTTTCAATACTTCCCATCGGCACTTTCGCAGAGGGAACGACAAAATGCCATGCGCAGCTCTTCCGCATATTCTGGTATCAGCTCAATAATGTTTGCATCCCGCAACAAGAGTGGTTTCTTCTTCTGCACTCTTCGTGTCTGTTGCTCAGCGCTCAACTGTGATGCACGGAAAGAATGACTGACCGAGTGCCGAAGCGGTTCCCATATGGAAGAAGGCACCGTGAAGAAGATGCCGCAGCGCATATTGTGTCGCTCGACCCCTGCCAAAACATCGACTTCATTGTTCGGAGTCCTCGTCATCCCGAGATTCCTCCAATACTCCTTCCGGGCACGCGTCTACGTCTCCTCCAGGGAACATCATGGCCATACCGAATTCCATCTGGAATTCGGGGTCGAGAGAAAGGTCGACATGCACGGATGCGCAGCGCAAACGCTCGGCCCGACCGCGTTCGTCAGCCGAGAGTAAGGCCAGCTTGGCTCCCAATGAGGCGGCATTGCCAACAAAGTGAATGCATCCACAAGGGACTTGCGGCAACAATCCTATGCGCCTGGCATTGTTTCTGCGGATGAAATTGCCGAAAGCGCCCGCCAGAAGCACACTGCCGAGATCCTCGGCCTCCAGTCCGACGCGACGCAACAGGATATTGATTCCCGCCCTAATGGCCCCCGTCGCCAGTTGAAGTTCACGAACGTCTTTCTGCCAAAGATAGATTGCCTCTCCAGAAGCTGCCTGTTCCGGCGGTACAAGCAGGAAATTCGTTTGATTATTCATCGTCACTAATCGTGCCAGCAACCGCTCCGGCAAATCAGCCGGTGCCTCGTCAGGGGGAAGGATGCGGCCCGTTTCATCGATGATTCCCCTGCGCAGCAACTCCGCAACCGCATCGATCAACGCCGTGCCACAAAGTCCAACCGGTCGTGTATTGCCGATAACGTTTAGAAGCACGTCATCGTGGATGACGACCTTCTCAATGGCACCTGCTGTAGCACGCATGCCCTGGACAATCCGCGCCCCCTCGAATGCCGGCCCGGCTGCCGTCGACGTTGCTTGAAGTTTCCCGTCGTATGCCAGAACAATTTCGCCGTTGGTCCCTATATCGACCAGCAACGCAGGCTTCTCGACCTTATCCAGACCAGTCGCCAACATTCCCGCAACCGTATCCCCACCGACGAAACCGCCGACTTGGGGAAAGACAAAAACTTCGCCTCCAGGATTGACCGCCAGTCCCAGTACTTGTGCCGGTATCGTCAAGGCACCGTCAAACG
>CAZNWT010000150.1:0-9501 GCA_964576795.1 uncultured Victivallales bacterium | reverse complement strand
GTAAACAACAAGAATGAGTGAGTCAGAGTGACAACTTTAAATCAGAACTTGACCCTCTCTCCGTTCAATGTGCTTGCATCCCAAACTCGCTTCGGGGTTGGGCGTTGAATGTTCAATGTTGGACGTTCGAATTGAAGTTTCAGGCCCCCCCCCTACCCCACGAACGATCTAGCATTCTGGAACATTCGGAGCCATGGGCCTTCATCACCCTTGAACATCCCCTCGGGGGCATAGGATTGCTGGAGTGAGCGGAATACACGTTCAGGATGGGGCATCATAATCGTCACACGGCCATCCGTTGTTGTGAGCCCCGTAATTCCAGCGGCCGATCCGTTCGGGTTGAAGGGATACCGCTCTGTTGCTCGCCCAACGTTATCCACGTAGCGGAGGGAAACCAGGCCACCCTCTGTCACAGATTCGCGTGATCCGGTGACCTCAAAGTTTGCAAAGCCTTCTCCGTGGGCCACAGGAATTCCGATTCGGGAACCTTCCATGCCCTTCAGAAAGATGGATGGAGATGGCAACACCTCCACGGTCACAAAACGTGCTTCAAACTGTTCAGAACGATTACCTGTAAACGCCGGCCAGAGTGCAGCGCCAGGGATAATATCCTTGAGCTGCGAAATCATCTGACATCCGTTACAAACGCCGAGCGTGAAGGTTTCCGGTCGCGCGAAGAATGCAGCAAACATGGCCTTCAATTCGGGATTAAACAGAACGGACTTCGCCCATCCAGAGCCCGCACCTAACACGTCGCCATAAGAGAATCCGCCGCATGCAACCAAGCCTGAAAAATCATCCAGCGTCGTCCTGGATTCTAGAAGATCGGTCATGTGTACATCGACACACTCAAATCCAGCACGATCAAACGCAGCTGCCATTTCCACCTGCCCATTGATTCCCTGCTCACGAAGGATTGCCATCCGAGGACGTGTCTTTGAAATGTGCGGTGCTAATGGATCATAGGTCAGCGCAAACTGAAGTCCCGGGTTCAACTCGTCCAACAGGTTGTCGTACTCCTGCTGTGCGCACTCAGGATTGTCTCGCAAAGCCTGCATGCGGAACGTCAACTCTGACCAGTAGCGATTCAGCGTTGTGAGCGATTCACAGAAGACTTCCGTCCCCCGCCACAGGACGGTACAGGTTTTTGCATCCGTCACACGCCCCACAACGTGCGTTGCATGCCCTAAACCAAATGACTCAAGGACGTCGAGCACATCGGACTGTAGCGCCGTCGCCACTTGCAGGACGGCACCCAACTCTTCGTTAAACAAAATTTCGATCGGCGATGCACCGAGACCATCGAGCGTTAGCGTGACACCGCGGCGGCCACCAAAAGCCATCTCTGAAACCGTCGTAAACAGGCCGCCATCCGAACGGTCATGATAGGCAAGCAGCTTTCCTTCAACGACAAGCGCCTGCATGGCCGCAAAGAATTCTACAAACAGAGCAGTATCATCCAGATCTGGGCAGACATCGCCAACCTGATTGTAGACTTGCGCCAATGCCGATCCCGCCATGCGATTCTGGCCCTGTCCTAAGTCGACAAGGATAAGACTTGAGTCCCCCGCTTTCAGATCGGGAGTCACGGTTTTATGAACATCAGTAACCGTAGAAAATGCAGTAATGACGCAACTCAGCGGGGCAATCATTTTTTCATTAGCCCCCTCCGATGTTTCCCATACCGTGCGCATTGAGAGCGAATCCTTGCCAACGGGAATGGCAATACCCAGTGCAGGGCAAAGCTCCATGCCCACGCTCTCCACTGTCTTGAAGAGGTTTGCATCCTCGCCATCTTCACCACAGGCACACATCCAGTTCGCTGAAAGCTTGATTTTCTCAATGCTCCCCACCGATGTGCTGGCCATATTGGTCAAGGCTTCCCCAATTGCCATGCGCCCCGAGGCAGGAGCAGACACAATGGCAAGATTCGTACGCTCGCCCATTGCCATGGCTTCGCCATTAAATGACTTATGCGAAGTCACGGTGACTGCCGCATCGGCAATAGGGGTTTGGTATGGGCCTACCATCTGATCGCGCGCTACCATCCCGGTAATGCTGCGATCTGCAATCGTAATCAGGAATGTCTTATTGGCCACAGCAGGAAGCTGCAAGACGCGCTGCGTAGCATCCGCAAGCGTAATTCCCTCTTCCGTAAATGCCGCGTGCTCCTCAACCAAGGTCTCCACGTCCCGCAGCATCTTGGGGGGCTTACCGAGAATGACATCAATATCAATGTCGATGGGGTTGTTCTCAAAGTGATCATCTTCAAGCGTGAGGTGGTGATCCCCCGTTGCCTGCCCGACGACGGCCACAGGGCATCGCTCGCGACCGCACATATTCAGAAAGCAATCCAGCGAATCAGGTGCCACAGCGATGACATAGCGCTCTTGCGCTTCACAACACCAGATTTCCATGGGGCTCATAGAGCGGTCTTCGTTGTTGATTTTTCGCAGCCAAAACTTACCACCCGTCTCAGCAACAAGCTCGGGACATCCATTCGAAAGTCCCCCCGCACCAATATCGTGCACGCTCAAAATTGGATTTGCCTCACCAAGTGCAATGCAGGCATCCACGACCTCCTGACACCGACGCTCCATCTCCGCATTGCCACGCTGCACCGAATTAAAATCAAGTTCAGCTGCATTGCTGCCTGTATCCATGGAGGATGCGGCACCACCACCAAGACCAATGCGCATCGCAGGCCCGCCAAGTTGGATGATGAAAGACCCCTCGGGGATATCGTGCTTTTCCACATGGATGCGCTTCAGATTTCCCATGCCCCCCGCCACCATAATTGGCTTGTGATACCCACGATAACGGCCATTGTAACGCTGCTCATAGGTCTTGAATAATCCGCACAACTGAGGCCGCCCAAATTCGTTACCAAAGTTAGCGCCTCCAATAGGCCCTTCCGTCATAATCTCTAACGGTGTGGCAAGGCGTGAAGGAAACTCAGCAAAATCGGATTCCCAAGGCATTATAAACCCCGGCACCCGCAGGTTGGATACCATAAACGCGGCGATGCCACCTTTTGTCTTTCCCCCAATACCCGTTGCGCACTCATCACGAATTTCACCACCCACACCCGTTGCAGCACCCGGATAGGGACAAATCGCGGTGGGGTGATTATGCGTCTCCACCTTCAGCAGCATATCGACAATACCAGGACAGAACTCATACACATTGCTGCCATCGCCCCGCACCTGGAACCAGCTATCTTGAAAGCCTTCCATGACGCCGGAGTTATCTTTATAGGCAATCAACGTGTTGCCAGGATGTAGCGCATGCGTGTTACGGATCATTCCAAACAGGGTCTCAACCTTGGGTTCTCCATCCACAACCCAATTCGCATTGAAAATTTTGTGACGGCAGTGTTCAGAGTTCACCTGCCCGAACATGACCAATTCCACATCCGTAGGATTGCGATTAATGCTCTGATAGGCCGTAGCAAGGTATTCGATCTCATCCTCACTCAATGCCAACCCCATCGTCACATTTGCCTCACGAAGCGCATCGGCACCTTTGCCCATCACATCAACCGCCACATAGGGTGCAGGGGCCATATGCTGAAAGATGTCTGAAACATCATTATAGAGGCCCTCGGTCATGCGGTCATGGAGCAGATCTGCAATTGGCTCAGTATCCGCAATAGAGAGAACACTCCCCGCCGTTGTGATCAAACGGTAAAGAATGCCACGCTCAACACGCAGAACATGATTAAGGCCGCAGTTGTGGAATATATCTGTAGCCTTGGATGACCAGGGCGAAATCGTGCCTTTACGCGGCGTCACATAAAACCCATCGCCGTCTGTCAATTCTCCTGTAGCGCCAAGCAATGCAAAAACCTTTTCGAGGACATCCGAGGGTATTCCCCCCTCGCTCTCGACGAAGTAGACATACTCCGATTCCACCATTTTAATACCTAATGCCGGGGCGCGAGACTGAAGCGCATCGACAAGCGCTTGCACACGAAAGCCAGAGTGGGCCGTTGAGCCTTGTAAGATCAGAGGGTTCACACAAATTCTCCTGTTGAGATGCCTGGAAAACCCGTTCATATCACGGGTGACGCCACCCGTCAACGTTGACAGAAAACGATTTCGGCTGCATTCTTCTCGACATGCATATTCACACTCTAAAATGCCCCTGTTTGCAACCCTTTCAGCAGCGTGGGTGAATCGGCAACGGTTTTGGGGATTAACGGCACATGCTTCCCTCATGTTTGCATTTGATCTTTAGACGCTTTGCTGTTTGAATACGTAACACTATGTCAAAACTCCATGAAGAGCTTCGAAATCGTGCAGATTCCCAATGGTATGTACGCATCACCGATGGTGCCGTCTACGGCCCCGTCGATCTGACAACACTAAAAAGCTGGGCCGCACAGGGACGAATTGAGCCCGACAACGAAATTTCTGAAGATCAGGAGATCTGGTCGACGGCAGAATCACTCCCAGAGCTCGAGATGGACTGGCTGGTTGAGCTTGAGGACGGGACGTCTTACGGCCCTTTCAATATTCAACTTGCCCCGGAACTTCAGCAACAAGGAACCTTCCCCCCTGACGCACCCCTAAAGCACCGTAAAACAGGAGAAATACGGACGATGGCAGCGACCAAAGATGAGCAACCAACCTTTCTTTTTGATGACGCGGTTGTAACGCAGTCCGAGACGCCAAAACGCAAGAAAGCGAAAAAGCCACAGAAACCAACCTCACCTCCCACTCCCGCTGCTGAAGTAGAGGAGCCCTCTCCCTCAGAACCCAAAAACACGGAACCGGAACCCCAACCAGAAGCCACAGAACCCGGATTATCAAATATCGAGCCAGAACCACAGAGACCCAAATCTAAATCACCATCCCCCATTGCTAAAGAAGCGCTTGATACCGATGCTTCTACCAACAATGCCGTTCAAGACGACAGCAAGGAAGATGCCCCCGCCATCATCGCAACAGCGCCCGAGGATAGACAAGAGATTGTCGCACTACGGTTGGAATCGCTTCAACAAAGTGCATCCCAAGCACGCGCCCAACTTTCCACAACCCGAAAAGCGTTAACAGAGCAACGGGCTACATCCGCAGTCATGCAAGAGCAGATTCGGAAGTTGCAGGAGGATCTTCGCAATTCGGAATCGGAGCGCGAAACCAGCGAGCGGCAACAGCTCGAACAGCAGGATACGCTAGCACAGGCTCTGTCTGAGAGTGAAAACCTCAATGCTCAGCTACAGCAATTACAAGATCACTACGATCGCCTGCAAATCGAAAGCCAAAACCAGTTCGAAGCACTTGATCAACTTCGCTCCGAATCCATGCAACATGAGCAAGAGTTCAAGCACCGGCTAGGGGATGAGAAAGACCGCGCAAATGCCAAGACAGCCATTCTTGCTCAAGCCATGCGTTTGATCATTCAGGACGAGGACGTGGAGCATGGAAAGCTTCCAAAAGAATTACTCTCCACTGCCGATTCAGGACAGGTACAAGAGCTACAAAACCGAATCACCCAGCTACAACAGCAGGATGAGCGTGAGCGAAAACGCATACAGGCACTCGAAGAACAGCTGATTGCAACTCGCGGCTCGCGATCCAGAAACGTAATCACAACGGTTCTGATTCTTCTCGTGATCGGACTAATCGGCGCACTCATCTATGTTTTAGTGCACCGTGGGGCAGATCATCTGCATCGCAAAGCCCCCATCAACACAGAGGAGGAGACGTCTGTTCAACCGATAGAGAAAACCGCTCTGGCCGGCTTGATCGTCACAAACACCGAACACATCGACCCCCTCACGCCCATGTCCATTGATGCTGCCGACACCTCCGAACTGGACCTACCCCCCGAGGCCGACAATCAACCGGTAGTCGTCCCGCGCGCGCCCCCCACTACATGGCCCCCACTCAACATTTCACGCGCTCGCATTACCGAAACAGAGACTAGCTGCGAAATTGCGTTCACCTATGGAATTTTTTCAAGCGACACACAGTTGACTCCAGAAGCAGCCAGAGATCTGGTAACCCTCTCTAACCAAATCCGCGATCGACATGACGATTTCACACTGCTTGTGGAAGGTCACACCGATGCTACGCCGATCAGCAGCCAAGTTGCCAAGTACGTCGACAACTACGCACTTGGCATGGCGCGAGCGGAACGGGTCAAGCGCTTTCTGGAAGATCAGTGTCAACTTCCGGAGGGGTTCATTCGAACGGCATCTGCTGGCGAAGCGGACCCACCACACCCCAATGACACGGAAGCTTCGCGCCGCAAGAACCGCACGGTTGTGCTCACGCTTACACCCCGGTAGAACCAAATCCACCCTCACCCCGGCGCGTTTCCGAAAGGGAATCCACCGTCTCAACCTCCACACGGACGACGGGTTTCACCACGAGCTGTGCGATTTTCATCCCCAGCTCAACCGCAAACGACTCGCTCCCAAAATTAATAAGAATAACCCCCACTTCGCCCCGATAGCCCTCATCAATCGTCCCGGGCGTATTCAAGACTGAGATCTGGTGCTTCGCAGCCAGACCACTACGCGGGCGAACCTGCCCCTCTGTATTTGTCGGCAGCGCAATCGCAATTCCTGTTTTGATGACAGCAGAGCAACCGGGACTGAGGGCAATTGACTCACACGCAAAAAGATCCAATCCCGCATCACCGGGATGTGCATAGTGCGGAACCGTTGCGTCATCTCGTAGTTTCTTGACTTGTAACACCATACTCATGGGAACTCCCTTAATAGCAAAAGCATTTACTGAACATCCACGTTTATAACCTCATTTACACATTCAAAAAAGCGAATAACCCGCAATTACAAGTTTTCGACTTGCACATCCCCAGGAATCCTGTGATCAGTAGCCTTATGAACACGCCAGCTATTAACATCGTACTCGTACATCCGGCAATTCCCCACAACACAGGAGCCATTGGCCGACTTTGCGTAGGGATCGAGGCACGACTTCACCTCATTCGCCCCCTTGGATTTGTCATCACAGATCGTTATGTGCAACGCGCGGGACTGGACTACTGGGAACATCTCGACCTCATCATTCATGATGACTGGAAATCCTTTGTAGAAGTCGAGAATCCACGACAGCTCTGCTTCGCCACAACCAAAGGGAAGCAGTCATATCTGGAGGGCAACTACCCGAACAACTGTTACCTTGTCTTTGGCAGTGAGTCGCACGGACTCCCAGAGGATTTCTATACAATCTATGCAGACTCGCTCTACCAAATTCCGATGCCGGGAGAACATTCCCGGAGTATCAACCTCGCGAACGCCGTTGCCATCATGATGTACGAGGCATATCGGCAACAGCTAGCGGTAGGTGCAGGCGAAGAAAGTGGGTAAAGCGTGATGGTTTCACGAACGGAAACAGCCAAGAGCATCTCGTATCAAGATCATTGGACGGGAGAAATCCGAGCAAGTTGGGCAGTTAAACGTATCCGAGTAAGAGGGGCGGTTAAGAATGGGAAAGGTGCGAAGCGCACACTTCTGCGACACGCTTACTCGGATACCCTTAAACGATAGACTTTCATCGAGGGGATGCATTGTCTCCTTAAGGATCGAAGCAATCACCGAGTTACCCACAAATTATTCAAAACAGCCCTTTTTAATTTTCGATATGCATCGTGAGCAAATTTCGGTTATAACAACGCCATGCACGACAAGCGGCGCGTTTCCAAACATACGGCTATCACGCTAGCTGCAACAGCAGCGATTGGCGTGCTCGGGCTTTTCCTCTTCACCCACAACAAGGCAGATGTCGATCTCTGGGGTAATGTAGGATTTGTGAAGCATTGGCCAAACTCGCCTCAGTTTCATCTCACCAACACATTTTCATTTACCGAACCGGATCATCCTTGGGTCAACCATGAATGGCTTGCCGAGTACATTTTCAACCGCACCCATCTCCGATTCGGAAACCCGGGGTTGCTCATACTGAAGGCGCTTCTCGGGTTCACTCTTATCAGCATCCTAAACCGCAGTATGCGCGAGAATGCCCGCTCCGGCACGGTCCGTTTCCTCTTACTTGCCATTGTGATGTCCACGATAGGATATGGATTTTCAACACGGCCGCATCTCTTCACCTATATCCTGTTTGCTGCCCTGCTCAAAGCCCTTCTGCAACCCAAACCTCATCTCATTTTGCTGTTGGTTGCTGCTCCCCTGGGTTGCCTGTGGGCAAATCTACATGGCGCCTTTTTTATAGGACAGGTGCTTCTACTCCTTGCAACGGCGTGGGCTTTGGTTCGGCATCTCACAAAACGCGAACCCTCTCGGCGTAACCTGCTCATCCTTACCGTCGCCTCTGCAGCCTTCTTTCTAGGAACCTTTTGGACACCATACGGAATCCGATTATGGAGCTTTGTCTCCAATTCAGCAGCCCTATCTCGCCCTATCCTGAGCGAATGGGCACCCTTCAATCCTCTGACACAATTCAGCATCCATATCGACTTTATCCTTCTCTCCTGCATTGCTGTATTCACGATGCTTGTTTCTCTGAAGCGGTGCTCCGGGTTTGCTCTACTCGTCTTGGTGCTTTCGTTAATCGCAGCACTTGCCATGCGTCGCAATATCCCCATCTTTGCAATCGTTGCCGCGCTGGTTGCCACACGTTATATTGACGAAACACTCGGATGGCGAATTGATGGCATTATAGAGAAACTTTCAAAACAATTCATCTTGGCCCTACTCATTATCGCAACGACCGTATCGGGCATCTATTTTGGTCGTGCCAATCGCGCCAGGCCGCTTGATATCGTGGTACCCCGAGATCAGTTACCGATTGAGGCAATGGCCTTCCTTGAACGCAATGTGGTTCATGCCAACGCTTTGGTGTTTTTTGATTGGGCGGAGTATTTCATATGGAAGATGCATCCCAACAGCCGCGTCTTTCTGGACGGGCGTTTTCGCTCTGCCTACAGCGAAAAGGCAATCCAAACCTACCTGAACTTTATCTATGCAGGCAGCAACCCATGGGCTGCACTCAACGACTATCCCACCGATTTGGTGTTTGTGCATGTTGGCAATCCCTGCACCGCAAACATGCGTTATCTCGAGGGATGGGCGATTGCTTATCAAGATGCAATGGCGGTCATATTCGTCAAACGCGACGTGCATGGCGAGCTGCTGCGTGACCTTTCCACTAGAAGCCCCCTGCCGACAGAACCACTCAGCGAAAGCTTTCCCTGAGCAGCCTGTCGGTCATAAAGCGACTGCGCGATTAACTGATTTCAGGTTTCGGCCTTATCATATTGCTTCAACCTTCAGACTTCCTGATCGCGTCGGAAAATGACTTGGCACATTTCGGGATTTTCAAGAAAGTGTGCAGTTGCACGGCGACGACCGCCATAATCAACGGCATGAATCTCCCGATGAAGTGAGGCGGTTAAGGGGAGCGAGGAAATATACTGTGCAAGAGTGGTTCGCGTGTGGTGTCGCACTTTTGCGCACTCTTACTGTTATGTAGCCCCGTCAAGACACTTTACTACCTCAGATCGACATTC
>CAZNWT010000149.1:0-9532 GCA_964576795.1 uncultured Victivallales bacterium | reverse complement strand
CTCCGGAAGGAATTATCCAGCGATCTGCATTTCGGCCAGTTGTATCCCATGATGACACTCGGCCAGTTGTTGCGTTGCGTATTTGTGATAGCTCAGTAAACATTATGTTCTCCTTCTTGTGATTTTAGGGCCAACGTCGTGCGTGACCAGACGACTGAAGGTCGGCTGCGGCCTTCAGTGGGTATGGTCAACGCGATTCAGCCACTCAATGAGTAAATTTCGGTTAGTGGTATCTGTGTTACTTGAATGTCTTCCTTGTTCACTGAGTAAACGATCCATAGAGTATCTCCAATAACCGCCGAATGGGGGTACTGAAAACCGACATTTTTCCAGCGACCTTCGTGTTTGAGCGGAGGCGCGTTGCGTCGGATTAGAGCCACCTGATTGAAAGTTAAGCCGTCTCCTGCTAAAGAGATAGCGAGTGGATCACGTCCTTGCGGGAAGATATTGCTGACGACATAGACGTGGCCGTCAGGAAGTACCCCGGCGGTGGACCGTGAATTGGCATCCGGAAAGTTCGTCTGAGTCGCTTTGGTCCATGTCGCGCCATCATCGTGACTGAACGACACGTAGTTCTGGTTGCTCTTTCCAAGATCACGGTACAGCTTGCACCACGTGCCATTTTTTAGCTTCCAGGCCGAAGTCGGTTCGCAAAGCAGGTGGCCGTCGGCTGCCGTGGGTCGCGTGGTGAGATGCCTGAAATCCCAAGTGAGCTCATTTCCAGGACGACCAAGGTGCGTAATGATCTTCCCGACAACATTGGGATCGCCGATCGGATAGGCTGGCACCCCGGCCTTCGGGGCAGGAGATTCTTTGCCCAGCCAGAAGAGGGCACCGATCCCTCTGTCTGGATGGACAGTCCGAACCAAACGCCCGCGACCACCTGTGCGACATTCTCCGCCGTCATCCCACACTTCTGAGAATGCATATAGGACACCGTCAATAACGGTAAAGCCGTTGGCACATTGCGTGCGTCTTCCCTGGCCATCTTCAGAAGCAAGATCAACACGGTCCAGCGGTGGAAACAATTCCATGAACTCATCCCATGTCTCCCCTTGATCGAGTGAGCGTGCCATAAGTACACGTTGACCGGGAGCGTCTTCGTCCTTCAGGTGGTTACTCCACATGGCATAGAGAACCCCCTTGAAATGGGTGATGTGACTGTGGTGCGAATAGGTTCCTGTTTCCGGGGTTGCGTGGTAGAGAGTGACTGTCTTTGCATTGCGAAGGAATGGAAGATTTCCTCTGCCGCGGTCTTTGGTAAACGAAATGACGAACCGTTCGTTTGGATTCATAGCAGTTTTCCAACAATAAGAAGCGAACGTTGAAGTAAACATTTTTCAAAGGCTTATATTCGAGCCTTTGGAAATATAGTCCACTTTGTGGGTACGCCCAGCATGGGCGCGAACTAAACTTGTCCTCCATTGCCGTAGGTGACGGGGGGATGGGGTTCAAGTTCCCTGTATGTGAACCTCTCTACGTTCATTTGAGCGTAGGGGAAATACTAGACGAAGGCAACTGCGGAACCTCCGCCGCCAAGGCTATAAAGGGCGAAAGGTATTTCTTGCCTTTTTCAGTGAGTACGAAACCTGCAATAATTCCGTCATGCCTGACGAACGTTTGCAATGTGTAGACTCCTGGAAAAGAGCTGCCACCTTTGAAGATGGATCACCCCACTCGAATCAGGGCGACGCAAACGTTCAGGGGCTCAGCGTTCCATCTTCTCTTTGCGCCCCGCAAACCAGGCGCCGATCGCGATCATCATCGCCCCTGGGATTAGTCCTAGATTCATGGATTTCCGGAAGAACAGCCCAATCAGGATTGAGGATCCCACCGGGATGAAGTATGCGAGAAGACCGAGAAACCTTACCGCGCCACGCTTCATGCCGGTTTCCCACCAGTGATAGCCAAGGCCGACGGGGCCAATGCCCCCAAAGAGTATCCAGAACACAGCTTTCGGGGTCATGACAACAGATGTCCACTCGCCTCGCCAAGTTGCTAGCCCCGCGGCCATGATGGAACACATCGCAAAGTTTAGGGCGGTTCCGCCATCTTCCTCACGGATACGCCATCTTCGGAGCAGGATGCAGTAGAGCGCCCAGAGAAAGCTCCCAACCAGGGCCACGATATGCGGAAGAGGCCGGTTCGGGATATGAAAGAGGTCCTCCACACCGCGCGAGATGATTACGCCACTGAAGCCAAGCAAGGCGCCCAGGAATGTGGATGGGGAACACCTATGCCCTTTAAGCATTGCGGAGCTCAGCAAGACAATCCAGATAGGCCAGAGATAGTTGAGAAGGTTAATCTGGCCAATCTCATGGGGTTCCGCCGTGGAAAATGCCCAGGCCAGACAGACAGTGTAGACGGCTACTCCCCAGAACCCGGCTATGACGACGCGCGGCGGCAGAGCGATCAACTCGGAAAGCCGGCGGTGCCCGCATACATGAAGAACCGCAACCGTCAACGTGCCTGTTGCCGTCATCAGGGCGAGGTACGGCATAGCCCCGAGTAGTCTGCCGCCTTGAGTGAAACACACTCCACTCCAGCACCAGAAGAGTATCGACCCAATCCCTCCTATTGTGGCTGCTCTTTTTGACGTGTCGCGGGCAAGCATTTCCTGTTCCATACAGATTCCCCTGTCTCAGCTCCATCCATACCTGGCCCCCTTGCTCCGCTCAAGGCCCACGCACGGTTGCGCCCCACCAATATAGCTCTGAGGGACCCTGGTAGCCAGTCTTAGATCATGACAAAAGGTGCTATTTTGGAACGGGGCGCTACGGCTATGACCTGCCTCTATACTCTCCGGCATTGTATCGGTGGGCAGGTTTACTGCATACTAATGCCATGAAAAGTACAAAGAACTTTATTCTGGCATACTTGCTGGGACTGCTGACTCTCAATATAACGATCGCGGTTGCCGCACTCCTGGCGGCTTACACGAATGTCGCGGTAACCATTGTCGGGGCAATCGTGACCGGCCTGGTATGCATCGTCGCCAGCATCCGTTCTCGTCGGGCTACCGCCGGCCAACGTGGAGCCGTCATGCTCGCGGCCTGCATTGCCCTGGGCCCGGCTGCCATATGCAGCACGAACATCTATGATTACTTCTATGCCCAACGCGGCGAAATACTAAAGGGCGTCTCGCTGGCAGATGCTGTGAACAGCGACGATGGTCGCATCTTCTATCTGACCAACGGCATCGTCATGCGAGACTACGAAGGAACTCACATATGGACGGGCAACAGCCACAATAACCGGACGATCCGAACCTTCTATCGGGCTGCACCAATTGTTGCTGACACCTTCGTTGACACTTCAACCATGCGCTTCGACACATCAACGGTAACGGTGAAAGCATGGGCCGTACGGAGCAGCGCACACAATGATGCCAGCGTGCTAGTGGATGTGCCCGGCACAGACACAGTCACCGCCACGGGTACAGACGCTGACGGTCGCGTCTATACGATGGCGGCGATCCGCGCGGGACGGAAGATCAAGGATCATCGTATCGCCATCGCCGCCTCGCTGCTGGGCTGCGGTATTACCACAACCGAAAAACCGCTAATCGTGGAGCTGTTCGCAAGCCCCGAAGAGACACTGGCGGGTTATCTGGCAGACGCCTTGTTGGCCTGCCAATTCTTCAACATCGGCTGGGTCGCCGGATATCCTTTACTGTGCGTCATCGCCGCGCTGGTGTTGTTGCGGAAACGGCGCAAAGAATCAGTGGCAAACCGAGCGTAGACAACTCTACGCCCGGCAACCTCACCGAACAACTGCTAATCTTCTTCGGTCCAGAACGGTGCGCCTTGGTACAGCACAGGAACATCCTTAAAGGAACCGGCGGCCCATGAATCGGGGACATCTTCGCCATCAGTTTCAAAGCATACCGCGAGATAGCCTGATGCCTTGCCGGCCACATAGAACTCGCTTTCACCACTGGCATCAAACGGCACGGCCTCCCATTCGGTTATCTCAATGGCAAAACTATTCTTACCACTCCAACTGTCGATCGTGCCATCAGTCTTGTAGTACGATACAATACCATCATTGTAATCATTGGTCTTGGTGAAGGTCTTGCCTTGCGCCGGATCCAACCCAAACTCAATATCCAGCATCATGCCGTCATCGCCAAACCCGGCGTCTGTCGGCGACTCAGGGAATTTCTCAATCAGCCGCACGGCCCATTTCTCCATGCCGGGCGTAAAATAGATCATGCCAGGCGTAAAAGCTTTACCGGCCAATGATCCCGTGACCGGGCCATTTGGGATTATTGCGACGGTTGGCGTTTCACTATACTCAAACGTCTCTGGGGCCATCCTTATGGGCTTGGCCGGTTTCTCAACGTCACTCCCCGTAACGGAAGCGTTCTTCTCGCTGCATGAACAAACCAACAACAATGCCGCACACATTAGTCCAACTCGTCTCATTATCCTATCCTCCGTTTACCCCCACGCCTCATGCGTCAGGTTCAATTGATTGCAAATAAAGTTACTCTACACTTCAGAAAGCAGCTTTCTGGCTATCTTGGCTATCTTCTTGTCCTTCTCCATCCTCTTTTTAAACCTGAAAAGAGCGCGTGAGACGGCCTTGTAATTCATGCCACCAACTCCGTCACCTATCTCTTTGAGTGTGGTACCACTCAGCCTCCGAGCAAGGTAGAGCACAAGCGGCCTGCCCCAGTCCCCATATCTACCGTTAAAGTCATCCCAAGACAATCTGTTATCAACTTCAATATGATTTTCCGGATATGCAAGTCTCTAATCACCGAGACGTCCACATCTTGACTCATGGGCTGAGCTGAAGTTGTCAATATGACCACAAGCTTTCTTAAAAGTCATGGAGCCACAGCGACCAGTACATAAAACAAAGATATTCATGTGTTTCCTGTTTTCTCAAAAGCAAGTCAAACGGGGGCATCCATTATTGCCCACACCTAGATGATCCCCATGAGAAGGCGTAGTAGGAAACGTCGAGACCACAGGACGGGAGCCCTCCAGAAAAGAATGATTGGCATTCCCACGAGCGCAAACAGCACTGCTATTGTCATCAACTACATCTTCTGTGTTGAACGATCAGGTTGAGAGGAGTCTCTATCCCGATCTATCCTCAATACCTCCCGTATGTCCTTGCCGTCTCCACCATGGCGCGCAGGTTCTCATCGGGTGTGTCGCGGCCGCACTGATCCCCCGTTGATAGTATGAACCGCCCTCCCTTTGCCGCGTCGTCGATAGCCTGCTTGCTGGCAGCAATCACGTCGGCAACGCTGCCCCGAAGCATGACCTCGGTCGTGTGAAGATTCCCTTTGAGTACAATCTTGTCACCGTACAATCGTTTCAGTTCAGCAAGATTGCAGTCACCCATAGGCGAAATCTCCAAGGGATCAATCACTGTCAACTCGGTTTCTTCAGCCATGATCTTGACCAGCGCTTTCTCCGGGCCACAGGAATGTACATGTGTGGGGATTCCCGCTGCCGTGGCTAGCTCGATTCCGCGCTTTACGGCAGGAAGTGCTAGCTGTCTGAGAATATCAACGGACTGGAACACAAGCGATCCAGAACCTCCCACGCAGAGAAAGTCAGGCTTTGTCTCCAGCGCCATGATATCCTCAAAGCGTCTTTCCACATTTGTTACCCGCTCGACTGCCCACTGCTCGTGCAATTCCGGATGATCGTAGTAGTTGTAGATCCCATTTTCATTACACAGTGCAGAGGTATAGGCCAAGAATACTCCGACGAGGCCCTGGTCTCCCAGTAAGCCCATAATTCGCTTCAGCCCGCTTGGGCTCATGTCTACCGGCTTAATGCCCTCAACAGGCACAAAATGTTTAGGCTCCGGTGGCAAGCCGATGTCCTCTGGGTTGATTCCATACGATGGAGGGTCCGCGACATAGTAGACAACCACAGTCTTGCGCCAGATGCGTTTGCCATTCTCGAGGTAGGAATCTTGAGTAACGATACGCTCGTCATTCTGAAACACGATGAATAGCTCCCATTCGGGACCGCTACCTGTCTGCTCTGAAGGATACTGCATCGGAAAGTAGCCGTCCATGACAGCATCAATGTCAAAAAGCTTAGCGCAGTCAATGTATGCGTCCCAGATCGGCGGATCGTTGTAGAGATAGAGGTCCCAGAAGGGCTTCCCCGTCAGGCGAGCCGGAATCATATTGGAGAAATCCGGTGCCACTGGAACACAGTCAGGGATTTCACCCCGTAGTACGGTCAGAAGGCGTTCTCTCGGTGTCATGTTATATCTCCTTTTACTATCGAATGCTCAGAATGAGTGGATTGCGCGGTACGTACAAATACATTCAATTCTCTGGTTCAGTAATCCTATCATTTATGAATAGTAAGTTGCGTATTTCTCCATGGCATCCATTAGAGCCTTGATGTTCTCAAGAGGAACGCCGGGATACAGACCGTGGATCATCATTAAACCACCTGCTTTGCCCCCGAGTTTAGTGACTTCTTCCCGAATCAGACTGTCGATTTGTTCTGGTGTGCCTCGCGCCGTAATATTTTGTCGGTCAATATCCAAGTCGACGCATATGCGACCGGCAAACTTTTCCGCAATCCAGTCAATGCTGTTGACTAGATCCTGCAGATTGATGATTTCGACTCCACCATCAATCAAATCATCGACAAGTGTGCGAATGTCGCCATCAGAGTGCATGTGCACAATGCAGCCCTGATCGCGTGCAGGCTTCATGAGTCTCTGGTAAACGGGTTTAATGTATTTGCGAAAGCTGTCCGGAGAAAGCATCGGACCTACCTGCATCCCTAGGTCTTCGGGATAGCTCATCATGTCGGGCTCCAGCTCCATCCATTTCAAGACGAATTGATAGTTGAACGCTTCGACCATCTCGATAAGTTTCGATAGACGGGGCTCTTCATCCATCATGTCGAAAATCAGGTTCTCATATCCCCGGATGTCCTGTAAGCGAAGAAATGTGTGCCCGTGTGGTAATCCGGCTCCGACCAATTCGCCGTTCTGTTTCTGTCGAGCCACACGGGTACGGATACTCTTCCAGTCAATCGGCCCCGTCCCATCAGTCGTGTCAGGGTCTGGCGCTTTGTAGTCATTGAACGTGGCCCAGTCTTTCAAGGGATGCTGGTGAACGGACCCGGTGATCCCGTCATCGGTCGTTTCCCACACACAGCCCCACGGATCAGTATACGGATCGTCTTTCCTTTGAGTCAGACCATAGCGAGGTGTCACTGTGTCCTCCCTCCGAAAACCAGGAAAGAGAAAGGGGTGTGCTTCCATCAAATCCTGCAAAGCATTCTGGTTGTAGTGGTGCCAGCACGCAGCATTAATATGGAAACTCATGGGGATGTAGTCAGGTCCCTCGAAACGAATTGCCCTGAGCATGTTTTCGCGTTTAGTCATTACTGTCCTTCTTTTTTCCGAATGCTCGTTTCGCACTTGATTCACAGTGTATTCGCTGTGAATTATAGTTACGGAACGCTTTTTTTGGAAACTACTCAGCTAGATCCACCATGGCTCTACCACTGACTGGAGAGTAGTCTCCCCCACCCCCCGCGTGCAACAGAAGAATACTCGAATAGTGGGGCCAAATTACAAATTCTTCGAGTTACAGAAGGGGCGTAGGCATTTAGTAGATAGACCCTATCCGAAAAGGGGTTGAACCGAGGTGAGGCGAAAATATGAGAAAACAGACCGGAAACAAGGTCCCCCTTGTCCCTTTGTCGCGAGCTTTGTCCTGAGCTTTGTCGAAAAGGGGAACAGGTTTGAGAGAAGAATTGACAAAGCTCGCGACAAAGCTCGCGACAAAGATTAGGAAATTTGGAGATTTTGGTGCCTCCGACCTTTTCGGATAGGCTCTAGATAGCTGAGATCATGCCTGTGGCTAAGCGTGCCGGGAAATATTTCTTCCGGCACGGGGCTCTTTTTTGGGGTCTCTTTGGGGGTCACCTACCCCCCCCCCCCGACGCCTATGGGTGTCGGTATTTCTACGTCCTCAATAGTCGTCGATCACTGTCGGGTCGACATCAGGCATCGTATTGAGCTTCCATATATCAACAGGCACGTCGTTCTTCTGGTGTGAGCCGGGTGTACTGCGACCATCTGCCACAAGTTGTTTGAGCAGTGCTACCATATCCTTCACTTTCTCCGGATTAGCCGCCTGCAGGTTCTCCTTCTCCCCGGGGTCGGCCTGCATATCGTAGAGCTGGACGAAGGGCAGGCCCTCCGTTGCTGCATCAGCATCGTTTTGGGTCCAGCCACCTGAGCCCGGGCACAACACGAGTTTCCAACGGCCATCGCGAATGGCAAACTTGCCGTCAATCGAGTGGTGCACGATTGTGTTGCGGTTAGATGCGCCTGCTTCATGGAATAGGGGCATCATGCTCATGCTGTCCTCACCCGCGCTGTCTGGCAGGGTGTCCCCGATGATCTCGGCGCAGGTGGCCATGAGATCCGAGAGGCAGACAAGATCACCACAGTTGCTTCCGGGACGGATGACGCCAGGCCAGCGGGCGATGCAGGGGATGCGGTGTCCGCCGTCCCATGCATCGGACTTGTAGCCCCGATAGTTGCCGCTGGGGAAATGCCCCTGCGCTTCCATCTTTTGGGCGCCTATGTAGTGGGCGCATCCGTTGTCACTGGCAAAGATGACCAGAGTGTTGTCTGCCACGCCGTGTTCCTCCAGTGAGGCTAGCACGCGCCCGAACACATCATCGGTCTCTATAACGAGATCCGCATAAAGATTATTCAAGCCACTCTTTCCAATCCAGGGCTTGTTGACCGACAACGGCGTGTGTGGTGAGGTCATGGGAAGGTAGAGAAAGAACGGTTCATTCGCTTCTACCCGTTCCTTGATGTAGCCGTCAGCTTTCTTTGCCCAGGTCGGTAGCAATTGCTCGAAATGCCAGTAGGGCATGGCTGGACCTGCGGTGCTGGCCAGATTGTTGCCCAGCAGTCGTGCTGGCAGAAACTCCGAAGGGATGCCCACAGTACAATCATTTTCGATAAAGCAGTAAGGCGGCCAGTTGGGAACATCGACACCGAAATAGTAGTCGAAGCCGCGTGCGGTCGGGCCACCAGTGGTTGGCTTCGAAAAGCTCTCCTTCCAGAGCGTCTGTTGCTCGGCGGTGGCTGCGAGATCTGGATCCATGCAAATCTTGCCTCCCCCGTGAGGAACGTTAGGATGGAAATCATCTCCGTTAGCATCGAAGTCCCAGCCTTGGCCCAAATGCCATTTTCCGATGCAACCGGTGTGATATTCGTGCTGCTTCAAGAAGCCCGGCACGGTGAGCCGGTCTTCGGCAATGAGTGGGTCCCCATATAGGCCGACAATTCCTCGCTGCAAGGAGGAGCGCCAATTATAGCGGCCGGTCAGCACGCTGTACCGCGACGGCGAACATACCGCTGAGCTGGAGTGGGCGTCGGAGAACACCATCCCCTCCCGGGCGAGTCGGTCAATGTTCGGAGTCTGGATCTTCCCTTCGGGATTCAAACACGAGGCATCACCATAGCCCATGTCATCGACAAAGAAGTAGACAATGTTTGGTTT
>CAZNWT010000148.1:0-9635 GCA_964576795.1 uncultured Victivallales bacterium | reverse complement strand
GTCAAAAAAAAGGCAGCATGACATCAAATCCAACCGGATTTTGCGGTAATAGGCTGATAGGGTAGAGAAATCAAGCTGCTGCCACTTTTTTGCCAAGATTCTGCCGTTTTTTCGTCAGGAAAGCTCTTCGGGTTGTATGTTGGCTGCCGATTCTCTGTGTCTTGTTGCGCAGTGCAGAATCGCTACCCCTTGCAGTTTCCTTGATTATGTCACGCATATTGTAAATAGTGGCAACGAGATCGGTCAAATCATGTCGTTGGACTTGAAGAAAGTGAATCGGATCAATGAGAACGGAAACTGGTTTTATTGGTTTCTTTGATATCCTCGGCTATCAGAACATCCTAGAGAACAATCCCCCCGAGGCAATCGCTGAGACGATCTTAGATCGTCTTGTATCTCTGGACGACCATCTCGTCAGGCGTATGGCCATCTCTTTTCCAGACTTCGAAGATACTTTTGTTCATACCGTCTATCGGAAGTATGTCAAATGGTTGGTCTTCTCCGACACCATTCTTATATATGTTGCAACCCCAGATAGTATACCCAAGAGTGAGTTACGAATGAGGTGGCTTGCATTCTATGCAACTTGTGTATTCCTACAGAACTCCATGCTTGCAGCTGGGCTTCCTCTGCGTGGCGCAATAGCATATGGCCCGTATCTTATACAAGATGCATGCTTTGCTGGTATCCCAATCGTTGAAGCCTACTCCATGACACAAGACCTTGATCTGTCGGCCTGTGTGTTTACAGAAGGTGCCTATTCTCAGTCACAAAGAATAGACCCGCCGGACGATCATGATATTAGCATAGTAGAGTACCTCGTTCCTTTGAAGCACGGCGGAGAGAAGAAGCTTCCGACGCTCAATTACCTCGCTATGCCCGAAACTACGGATTTTCGAAGTCTTGTCCTCGAGGCCTTCTGGGCATTTAATAAGGACATTCCGCTCGCTGTCCAACAGAAGATCATCAATACAGAACAGCACATCAGGTTTCTGTCACAACTTAACTCTCGCGCAAGCCAAGAGAAGAGCGGTGAGAGGCCCAAAATGTCCGAATACATACCTTGAATAGCTGCGTTAGGCACGTCGTGACCAAGGATGATCAATCACGACTTGTATCACCTTCTTTGTTTGGTTTTGCCAATCGCACAAGCAGAACTGCTTGAATCATGCCACGGTTATTGCTCATAGTGGGAATCGAGCAGTACCCAACATAGTGCAAGGATCAGAAATATGAAAAAACACATTACAATTGGTCGTTTTGTTTCACGCTCTTCCGCCTTGTCTTCTTGCGCGTGTCTTTGGCTCATCGTGGTCTCTCTTTTGCTGAGCCTTTCGGATGCCATGGGCAGCCGACCAGAGGTCCAGCAAATCATATCTGTATCTGGAGCCGTCGGTGGTGGCGAACTCGTCTTGGATTTAGGAAACGATACTCGGATGCAGTTTATTTGGGTGCCTGCTGGGGAGTTTCTTATGGGGGCTCCCGTCAAAGACACGACCAGTTCAACTTTTAGTGGTGGCGCCTTCTCTGGATTCGCTGAATCTGTCGCCCAGATGGACCGCACTGATCATCCTCTCCATCTCGTACGTCTTAGTCGCGGCTTTTGGATGAGCAAGCATGAAGTAACTGAAGGACAATGGAAGCAGATAATGGGAAAGACAGTAGAGGAACAGAGATCGTTGGCCCGCAACGATGCTGAGAGTGTTCTGTCATCTCCAGATCTGCCGATCTGTTGGATCAGCTGGTACGATTGCAAAGAGTTCATTCAGAGGGTAAATCTCTCCATCGAAAAGGGGCATTGTCGCTTACCGACTGAGGCGGAATGGGAATACGCATGCCGAGGAACTCAGCGTACCCCGGTCGATATTTCATCATCCTTTAGGCAACGCCTCAAGACAGCATGGTGTGCTGACAATAGTGAGGAGAAAAGGCATCCAGTTGGCACGCTCTTGCCAAACTCTCTTGGTCTACATGACATGCTAGGAAACGTGTCTGAGTGGTGCGAAGATTGGCACTCACACTTCTCTAGTTTTCGTGAAGAGAAGGCCACCATTGATCCGCGCGGACCAGAAGAAGCCAGCGACCTTCGATGGAAGATTATTCGTGGTGGTAGCTTTGGTCATGATCTTTTTGGCCCATGTCGGCCACACGTTAGGAACGTAGCGGAACCAGACAGGAGATCAGGGCGCATTGGTTTTCGCATTATCTTCGTACTCGAGGGCTACTTGCGTTGAGTCAAGTGAAGATCAATGAACTGGTCTGTCCGAAATGTGCGCATAAAATGCCGCATGATGGATTGCCTCTCAAAGATGGTCGTATCGTTTGCTCTCGGTGCTATACGGTTATAGATTTTGACCCCCTGATTCCAAAGCGTGAGAGATGGAGAATTCTCGAAAATGTGGGTGCTCTTCAAGACACTCCAGCAGAGTCTCTCGAGGAACCAGACTCCACGTTACCAGAGGGCAATGAAGCGTTTGACCATGGTGTAACGGAAGAATCACGGCTTCTTATTACAGAGAGTCCTGTTGCCTCTCACCCTTGCTGTTTGCGGTGTAGATCCACATGTGCCAGTTCCTGCACGCAACTTACTAATGGAACATACCTTTGCTCTCGGTGCCGAGATGAACTGGCCTTGGTATCCAATAGTCCCCCCGGTCCGCCACGCGAACCCGGGGGCGGTGGGGTGGCGGCCATGTCGGTTGTGTTGGGCTTAATTGTGGGCATTGGAGGACTCCTTAGCCTACATGTTCCTGCTTTGATCTGGGCCTGTGTGCTCGCTATTGGTGTTCCCTTTTTCATCAGTTTTCTTTCAGGCAACGACTATCCAGAGGCCCTTGAGGCATACAAGAGAAAGCGGGCAGACTGGGACTCTGCAATAGCAAAGCGAAAACCAGTCTACGATTTCTGGCCTGACTATCCACCTGATTGGAATGAGAGAAAGCAGGCAGCTAAACAGCGTGCTGGATACCAATGTGTGCAATGTGGGTGCGGGGGGACAAGGAAGAATCCTCTGCAAGCCCACCATCATGTCAAGCTGCGAAAGGGAGGCTCTAACAGGCCTGAGAACCTGATTACGCTTTGCCTCAAGTGCCACAGAAAGCAGCCTGGGCATCACCATCTTTGATGTGTCTAATTGATTTCCGTGAACCACGCACACTCTGCGTCACGCTCTTGCGGCCACGCTCTGACGCGGACGTGTGCCGGATAATTTGAACAGGCCATATCCGTCTTTGCACAGAACTTCATTGCTGCTAATCTGCACAACCGAAGTCAAGTCGCCTCATGCATATGTTAGGGTGATACGATTGCGCTCGTCTAGTGGGGCCGAGAAGAGTGGATGTGAGGCTGGGGTGTGAGAAAGACTGCAACGCGTTGAGCGTGAGTTGCTCCTGTCGTGGGTAACGGGAGCAAACGGCAGCCGTCGCAGGCTGGATATCGTTAATATTGATGAAAGAATCAAGCCAATAACATAGTTATGCCAAGAAAAGAAACATGTATATACTGCGGTCGTAAGCAGGGCGTGACCGATGACCATGTACCACCCAAATGCTTCTTCGCTGACCCATGCCCCAACGGTGTTCAGCGCATCACCGTCCCCTGCTGCGAAAATTGTCGGACAGCTGATGAGAAGTCCGAATCCTTCGTCCGAAACACTCTCGCCGCACTTCCTGAAACAGAGGCAATGCCATATGTGAGGGAGCACATCGAACCGCGTGTTCGTCGATCCATCGGACGGGCGCGCTGGGAGTCTCGGCGTACGATCAACATCCTGAGATCAAAGCCTGTTGCAATACTGACGGAATCTGGACTGAAGACGGCTTTTGCCCCAGCCTACGATTTAAATATTCCTGAGATGGATCGTTTTTTCGAGCGGATAGCGCGAGCAGCTTTGTACGCAACCTGTGACAAGCCATTCTTCGCTGCCGTGTTCGCGTGGCGCGAGATATCCAAGACAGATGTTCAACCTCTTTCCATTCTGCTGTGCCTTGGTGAGAAACGACGAGTTGACCATGTATTCTTCTACTGCCTGTCCCAGAGAATCAACGGATTCACCTACTACGTATATGCCGAATTCTATCAGGCTATCGGATTTTTGATAGAGGTGAAAGAAATTGTAGCATAACAAAAAGAAGACACTATCGTGTGCCGCGCAAAAAAGAGCGCGTCACACGAAGCGTGATCTCAACGCTAAGTTTTCGCCGAGGCTGAGTGCTGGCACTATCCTCGGAAGAAGCTTAACATGGGCCTTCGGAATAAAGAGAGAGGACACTACAAAGTGACAGACTACGACTGGACTATAGTCAAATTAGTGGCAGCAATCATTGGGATCATTCTTGTGATCGCAATTGGGTTGTCAAATCCGGGAGCCGTCAAGTCATATTGCAACAAGCCATATGCCGATCCTTTGTTTACAAGGCCTTAAGTACCCAAAAATCAAAAGGATGGCGTGACAGATCCATCACTTACACTCGCGGACAGAAGCAATAAATTACTCACTCCAGCCCAGACACAACAATCAGAAAACTGCCTAGCTCCCACACTATCCCGACGGGAGCAGACAGATCCAGATGCGATCAGACGAAGTGATCACGTTCCCGGCAAGGTCGTAACTTGGATGACATGAAAGTATCGCTGAGCACCGCGAAGTACTCCACAAAAGTTCCGTCTGTTAAAGACCTCCTGAGTGAGTAACGGCGTCGTCGGCTAGACTCCCGAGTGGAAACGGCGCATTACAGAGTGGGGCCCTTTAGGGAGAGACAAGCATGCACTGCTGTCGATGGAAGGGGGTGCAGGGTGCCCTATTTCACGATGTGAAATAGGGGAGTCCGGGGGAAACCTCCGTGCAGTTTCTGCGTTTGGAGTACATCCTGCTTTGCACAGAACTTCATTGCTGCTAATCTGCATAACCGAAGTCAAGTCGCCTCATGCATATGTTAGGGTGATGCGATTGCGCTCGTCTAGTGGGGCCGAGAAGAGTGGATGTGAGGCTGGGGTGTGAGAAAGACTGCAACGCGTTGAGCGTGAGTTGCTCCTGTCGTGGGTAACGGGAGCAAACGGCAGCCGTCGCAGGCTGGATATCGTTAATATTGATAAGGGAATCAAGCTAATAACATGGTTCGGGACATGGGACATGAAGAACGGACAGCGAATGAACCACCGTAGGAGTATCACGGATGCAAAAGCGTAGCCGTCAATAGGAGGTAAGAATGGTCAACCGAAGAGAGCATTTGAGTGTGGAGGCGAGGCTTGACTCAATGGAAGGAAAGCTAGCCGCGATACGGCGACGCTCTCGCTGGATCGTGGTCGGTGCTCTTGCGGCCATTATTCTCGCGTCTGTGGCTTGGGTTCGCACTGGCGCGGTAGGAGGGTGGATGAGAGCCCGGGGCTTTGTCGCAGTGGATGCACAAGGCGTTGATCGCGTCGGCATCGGCGTCGATGATGGTGCCGTGCGGATCCTACTGCGTGACACGCAAGGTAGGATTTGTGCTGGCATGGGGACAAGTACAAACGGAAGGCCCTGGCTAGCCATGCACGATGCCCAGGGGGGAACTCGTATCATCCTCGATGTTGGTCGCGACGGCGCACCGCTGCTCACAATGTGCGATGCACAAGGAGGAAGACGTGCAGGCTTGGGAGTGCGTGATGATGGTGCTCCAGTACTTACGATGCAGGGCGAAAATGGCGCGCATCGCATCGCGCTCGTAGCGGAACCCGACGGGAGTCTTGGGCTGTTAATGCACGATCTCCGAGGCAAAGCCCGGGCGGGCCTTGGGATGGACACCGACGGTGCACCAATACTCACCATGTTCGATGCCGAGGGAAGACAACGCGCGGGTCTTGGGGTACGTGCTGACGGAGAGGCTTCGCTAGTCATGTACGACAGCCAGAACGCGCGAGCCCTCTATCTCGGAGTTGACACGAACGGAGTCCCACACATTTCCCCCTCGCGTCCAGATCGTGCTGCTCAGGATAACACAGAGGAATTGACCAGACAATGAGGACGCCCCCTGCAAAACAAAGGCGCCCTGTACGCGTTTACAAGTTCACACGGGCCAAGTATGCCATAGAGTGTATTGAGAGTGGCTACCTAAAAGTTACCACTCTCGACGAGCTCAACGACCCCTTCGAGCTCTGCCCCGCCTATGACAACCGGACCGGTGCCAGTCGGCACCTTATCGAACTGCACAAGCGAACCTGGCGCAAAGAGATGGGTAAGAACTACGGGATCATCTCCTTTTCAGAGTTTAGTGGAGACCCGGTCTTGTGGTCACACTACGCCGACCTCCATACAGGTGTCGCGTTGGAGTTCGATCCATCCCAAATGCCAAGTGAGTTGCTCCCGGTGACTTACTCGAAGGATCGAGTTACTGTCGATCTCCATCTCGACTCGACACCGATCGAACAGCAGCGCGAGGCGCTTCAGCGCGTTGTACGCACGAAGTATCAAAGCTGGGGGTACGAGTCCGAATACAGATTGATCGTTTCGCTGAGTGACTGCGTCCCGCGTCACGGCTTCTACTTCCTTCCGGTCACGGCCCTCCGCATCACGGCTATACTCCTTGGCATTCGCTGCACCGTTTCGTACGAGTACATGCGGCGACTCCGCCGCGCCAGTCAGATTGCGGAGCTGCGCTCCGTCCCTGTGCACGTGAGCCAGATGAGTCCGTACCGGTACTCAATCATTAACGATCGCACATGCGAGCCGCCACCGAACTTCAGTAAGCAGCGAAAGGGAGCCCCGAACAAGATGCCTGAACACGACCTTGAGAAGCCGCGCTTCGCGCGGCCTCTCAAGTCCGGTCAGGCACGGCGTTCGGGCACGGAGGATGACACATGAGTGACTGTTTCATTGTGATGCCGATCATGACACCGGAGGGATACGTCGAGGCGTATGGCGGAGACGAGGACCACTTCCGGCACGTACTTGATTGCCTATTCATCCCTGCCGTCGAAGAAGCGGGCCTAACCCCCATTCCTCCGACCGCAGAGGGATCGGAAATCATTCACGGACGCATCATCGGCAAGCTGGAGCGAGCGGAACTTGTCCTGTGTGACATGTCGTGCCTCAATGCGAATGTGTTTTTCGAGATGGGTATCAGAACGGCTCTGAACCGGCCAGTCTGCCTCGTGAAGGACGACATCACCGCCAATGTCCCGTTTGACACAGGTATAATCAACTACCATGAGTACGTGAGCGGTCTCAACGCATGGCAACTCGCGGAACAAGTGTCTTTCTTGGCTAAGCATATCAAGGCATCGTTCGACGGGAGCGACAAGAAGAACTCGCTATGGCGATATTTCGGTGCGGAGGCGACTGCGGATCCCCATGCAGCGGATGGTGACCTCGACGCCAAGGTGGATTTGCTCAATCGACAGATGGAGGCTTTGCGAAGGGACATCACAGACACCGGCCACCGCCCGGTGACGGGCCTGCCATCTCTTCGCCCCGATGATAGTCAAGCCTTGGCTGCCACTGTGCGCTCGGCGAAGGCCAAAGCCGCAGTAGATGCCGTTCTCGCAGCAGATGGAGACAAGGAAGCAGCCGCAAAGTCTCTCGGTGTATCACTGGCGACGCTCTATAGGTTGCTGAGCACTGCCGAGTCGGAAGGAATACAGCCCGAACAAAAGGGTGCAAGCTAGTTTTCACCGCTTGAACGCGGTGAAAACAGGGTGACCGCAACGTCGCCAGTCTACCGAATATCGTTGAACTCCGTGAAGTATATCAATAATGGTTCCTGTCTGGTGAGACCTCCTGAGTGAGTAACGGCGTCGTCGGCTAGACTCCCGAGTGGAAACGGAGCATTACAGAGTGGGGCCCTTTGGGAGAGACAAGCATGCACTGCTGTCGATGGAAGGGGGTGCAGGGTACCCTATTTCACGATGTGAAATAGGGAAGACCGGGGGAAACCTCCGTACAGTTCCTGCGTTGGCGCACGCTCTGCGACGTCATCCCGCGTTCACGCTCTGACGTGTGCTGGTGCCTGATCAGCCATCTCGAATCTCTGAGAAACGTATCTATAAAAGTTCCGTCTGGTAAAGACTGCCTGAGTGCATAACGGCGTCGTCGGCTAGACTCCCGAGTGGAAACGGAGCATTACAGAGTGGGGCCCTTTGGGAGAGACAAGCATGCACTGCTGTCGATGGAAGGGGGGTGCAGGGTGCCCTATTTCACGACGTGAAATAGGGAAGACCGGGGGAAACCTCCGTGCAGTTTCTGCACACGCTCTGCCTGAGTACCTAGGAGACTCGCTTCGCTCGTCGGGCGAGTCGCTACGCTCCAGGGACTCGGCCTTCGGCCTCGAACAGGCGAAGGAAACTCGCTTCGCTCAAACAGGCGACCATCCCGCTGGAGCCATTCCGGCTACCCCGGACGTGTACACGGAACCTGCTTGAAGCCAGGTTCCGCGCCACGTCCTTCCTCAACTGGCAATCCCAATCCGTAACCGGCAACCAATCGTATCCCCATGCTCGCTACGCATCGCTGCCGTTTACGCAGACCCGCACCTGTCATGATTCTTGCTTGAAGCCAAGAATCACGCCAAGTGCTTCCGTGTACGGCAAAAGCTAAAGCTCAAACGGCAACCATCGCAGCGTATTCCACGCGCCGCCGTTGCCCATACTGCAAACGCCCATCCCACGCACCGACTCAGGCTATGTCATGCCGGATGCGGAGCCGGGGAGCATCCGTCACGCCAAGCCTTCGTCATCCTGCGCGCCATCGTTATTCGTAATGCACCGGCATATCTCACGCGCCCCCAATTCCCCCGCGTTGTCACGGTGGCTGCGGGGCAGGGAGCAGCCACAACGCCAACGCCCCGATGCGGAAAGGCGCACGGTCAACTGTCGGATGCTGCATCTTGTCCCGACCGCTACGCATCGAACCAAGACACATCCCCGCCATTTCACCGTTCACCTTGATCAATGTTTATCAGTACCCCGGCAGCAGCGTGTGGATGCCCTCAACGCCACAGGGCTACGCCTTCAACCGTTGCAGCTTCCTCCTCCGCCGAGGGCTACGGCGGACAAGAAAGCGACCGGACAACCACACATAAACTGCCCCCCACAACACCCCCGGCCCGCTCACACTTGCTGCGAAAACCAAGAGCAGCAAGAGCGCCAGGCCCCTACACGAAAGCCTCCGGCGGCAAAAAAACTAGAGCCATGCCCGCCACCACCCTCAAGACCCCGCCGGATAGATCGTGCGGAAATCCCATGCCCCCTCATTTACGCACGAACAATTCGGCCCCCAGGGAGGCGGCCAACTGCCGCCATCGTCAGCCGTTACTGCGGGGATGCGAGCCCCGTCCCCCTCTACGCAGACCCGCAGTCCCGTCTGCCGCTGTCGTCATTTCGCCGCCTTTTTAAGGCCAAGCCCACCACCACCCTAAAGACCCCGGCCTACGGCCCCCACAAGGAATGCCTCCGGCGGCAGACGCTACGCGTCAAACGCGGCGAGCGGTCTTGACTCATGCTGTTTCCCCCGCCTTGGTTTTCCCCCCGGACCCCCTTTCCGAGGCGCCCCCTTCCTAAAGGAAATCAACCGGGGGGAAAACCCATCCCGGCTACGCCGCTGCTTCGCCGGAACTTGTCAATAAAAGTGAGACACATTCGTACATTTTCTAAGCTGCCTTTTC
>CAZNWT010000147.1:0-9682 GCA_964576795.1 uncultured Victivallales bacterium | reverse complement strand
CATGTCCGAAGCCCCTCCCGCAACTCGAAGATTTCCTAATTTGGAACCGCTGCAGCTGACCGTTTGAGTACACAGATCCACTCACGCGTCTGCTTCCGGTTGTTTGACTGTTGACTCGTCACTGTGCGTCCACAGACCTGCACGTAAATAGCCCGTTAGCGGCACCACATTCAACACTATTGCAATGACGATGCTGACGAAATTCAACAGATGTTCCTACAGCATTTCCAGCAGCCAGACCGAGAAGGCATCCGCGGAATCTATTTTGCAATATCATATCTCGTAATTCTTCAATATATGCCCTTGCGTTTGATTGCAGATGGTGACATTTTCACAAGAGTGTTGCGATACGGAATCTGGGTGCTTTCTTATACACACAACCCTGAGGTGACTCATGGATCCATGTGATAAATGCGGTAGAGATGGAGAGCTGATGACGCTGGCTGAGGTGGCCAAATATCTGAAGATTGCCGAACGGACGGCCTATGGCTGGGTGAAGGAAGGCAAGCTGCCCGGATTTAAGATGGGCAGTGCGTGGCGGTTTGATAAGGCTGACATCCAGAAGTGGTTGCAGGAGAAGAAGGATAAAGGGAGTGCGGCGTGAGCGAAGTGGTAGTCCAAGAGAGTTCCTCCGATCCAAAGACCGTGGCTAGCATCGCTGCGGGGGCACGGGTTGCGATTCGGGATGCGGAGTGGCTGGTGCGGCGGGTAGAGCGCACGTCGCATGCGTCAACGGCTGTATACTGCGTGGGGCTTTCGGAATTGGTTCGGGATAAGGAGTCCATTTTTCTTTCCGACCTGGACAAGATTGACGTATTGCGACCTGAAGATACGGCTCTGGTTGCAGATACTTCGCGCTCCTACAGTGATTCTCTGATTTATCTCGAAAGCTTGCTGCGACAGTCTCCGCCCACGGATGATGGAATCTACATTGGGCACAAGGGGGCAATGGATGTGGTGCCTTTCCAGCTGGATCCAGCTATACAGGCTTTGAAGCAGCCCCGCCAGCGTATTTTGATCGCGGATGCAGTTGGTTTAGGAAAAACGATTGAGTGCGGAATTCTTCTATCAGAACTGATTCGGCGAGGGCGCGGAAAGCGCATCCTTGTGCTTGCGGTAAAGAGCATGCTCACTCAGTTCCAGAAAGAGTTGTGGGCGCGGTTTACCATACCGCTGGTGCGACTTGACTCTGTTGGTATCCAGCGAATCCGAAGGGATATTCCCAGCAATCACAATCCTTTCTTTTACTATGACAAGGCTATCATCTCGATTGATACGCTGAAGCAGGAGTCGGAGTACCGAACCTACATCGAAAACGCGTACTGGGATATTATTGTTATTGACGAGGCGCACAACGTGGCAGAGCGGGGCACGAACTCAATGCGATCCAAGTTGGCCAAGCTACTGTCATCGCGCTCTGACACGTTGATCATGTTGTCGGCAACCCCCCACGACGGTAAAAAACGCTCATTTGCCAGCATCATGAACATGCTGAATCCGACCGCTATTGCAAACCCGGACGACTATGGGCCAGAAGATATCAAAGGACTCTTCATTCGTCGCTTCAAGAAGGATATCAAGGACCAGGTAAAGATGTCCTTCAAAGAGCGTACGGTCTCCCGTGCTTACTGCCAGGCGTCGCCAGCGGAGGAAGCGGTCCATGATTACTTTTCCGGCCTGGAGTTCAAGCGCATTGATAAACGCAACACTGGGAATATGTTGTTCAAGACAACCCTGGAGAAAGCGCTGTTCTCAAGCCCATCGGCCTGCATTGATACGATCCGCAATCGGATGCATAAGCTGCGAAAAGAAGATGAGACAGGGAATGCACATGATATTACGGTGCTGGCGGCTTTGCATGAGCAGTTGAAGGCCCTGACTCCTGCAGATATGAGCAAGTATCAGGAACTGGTTCGACTGATCAAACAGTCAGGCTGGACGGGAAAAGATACTACGGATCGGCTGGTCATCTTCACTGAACGCATTGAGACCCTGCGGTTTCTTGAAAAACACCTTCCTGGCGATCTTGGCCTGAATCCAAAGAAGGTGGTCTCGCTATTTGGCAGTCTGTCGGATGTGGAACAACAGGAGGTGGTAGAGCGGTTCGGGCGCGAAGGCGACCCAGTACGCCTGTTGATTGCCTCGGATGTGGCTTCCGAAGGTATCAACCTGCACTACCTCAGCCACAGACTTATCCACTATGACATCCCGTGGTCACTGATGGTCTTTCAGCAACGCAACGGACGTATTGACCGGTACGGTCAAGAGAAAGAGCCTCACATTTCCTATCTCATCACCCGCAGCGAAACGCCAGGAATCAAAGGCGACCTCCGCATTCTTGAGCTCCTGACCGAAAAAGACGAACAGGTGATGACTAATATAGGAGACCCATCGGAGTTCACGGGCATTTACGATGCCGATGTCGAAGCGGCCAAGACCGCCGAAGCCATGGAGGCCGGGCTCGACGTGCAAACATTTGAAGCCAAGCTGGAAAGGCACGATGTCGACCCGCTGGCGATTCTCATGGGTGACTTGGATACGCCGGCTGGTGAGGAGGCTGAATCGGCAACTCGGACTATGCCATCGCTGTTTAGTTCTGACTATGCATACGTCAAGGAGGGGCTCAGTTTTGTTAGGCAACACCAACCTCTGCAGTTCGATGCCGTAGACGCCGATGAATCCATCACCCTTTCTGTCCCTGCCGAGCTTGAGCATCGGCTCAAGTACCTGCCGCCGGAAATTGAAATTCACGACGGACAGATGTTCTTTACCGCTAACCGCGATCAGGTTCAGAAGGAAATTGCCAGGTGCCGCAAGGAAGAGTGTGAATGGCCACGTATTCATCTGCTCTGGGATCAGCACCCCGTCGTTGAGTGGGTCAACGACAAGGCCACGACCGCCTACCGCCGTCACGAGGCACCCGTTCTCAGCCTGCAGGATGCGCTCAAACCCGACGAATCCATCTTCATTGTGTCTGGAGTCATTCCAAACCGAAAAGGGCATCCGATCATTCACAGCTGGTTTGGCATCCGCTTCCGTGGCAACACCTTTGATGAAACGTTGGATTTCGATGACGTTTTACGAATCACTGAGCTTGGGCATCGACAATTTGCCAATCCAGGCGGCGAACTGGATACAGCGGCATTGTCCAGACTGCTGCCCGCTGTCGTAAAGCATGCGCGTGCCCAGATGACCGCATGCCGCGGCGAGCATGACGAGACCGTCCGTCCGAAACTTGATGCCCAGCTGAGTCGGCTCAACAGACTGCGTGGCCGTCGCGTGGACCAGTTAGAGCTCATGTTCACAAGCGGCACTGACCGTATGGAGCGCGAACGTCGACAGGTAGATAAGCTATTCGACGACTACACTGAGTGGATCCAGGATACCATGACCACAGAAGACAAGCCCTACATCCGTATTACGGCTGTCGTGCGGGGAGGCGTCTAATGGCACTGGACACCACTGGCATCAGCAACGAGAACGAGTTCTACACGGACCACTATCTACGGGCCATCCTTGAGGATGACCTAAAGGATGTATTTTCTGGCTGGAAGCGTAATGAAGACGAGCAGGGCATTCGCCCGCCCGATGCAGAACTTCGATCTCTAGCAAAAGAGTATTTCAATGTTCGCGGTGAGATGGGAAAAATTCGCAACGTCGGCGAACGTCTGAGCGGACAGCGCAAGCTGCTGACGAAGATGCTTCTGGCGCTTGGCTACAGCCCGGAGGGTGGACTACAAGAAACCGAGTCCGGGGCGATGCTTCCTGTGCTGAGCAAAATCAACAAGCCCGGCGGTGGACCAAACCTCTGGCTCATCCACACTCTCGACGATGTGGCCGATTCGATTGACCCCCTACAGCAGAGCATTATTAGCGAGCAGTACCCGGAACCCACAGGTGCCGCCCCCGATACAACCCTGCATGTGGCCGACGATCTGGCTCTGGAAGAACTTATCAGTCGTGAGATCTTTGCGCTCCAGGAACCGCCTCGGTGGCTGCTCATAGCCAGCTTCAGCTTCATTGTCCTGATTGATCGCAGCAAATGGAACGAGAAAAAGCTTCTACGGTTTGACCTTGCCGAAATCTTTGGACGGCGCGAAGCATCCACATTCCGTGCCATGGCGGCGCTGCTGCATAAGGATAGCCTCTGCCCCAGCGATGGCACGCCGCTGCTTGATAACCTGGACGAGAACTCGCACAAACACGCCTTTGCCGTATCAGAAGATTTGAAATACTCCGCCCGCGAAGCTGTCGAGCTGCTGGGCAACGAGGCCATATGGTACCTGCATGAGATCCGCAAAGAGAAGGTCTACGAGATTGGCTTGGATCAAGAGCTGACCGGTGAATGCCTGCGCTACCTCTATCGGCTTCTGTTCCTATTCTATATTGAGGCGCGCCCCGAACTCGGCTACGCCCCCATGAAAAGCGACATCTACCGCACTGGCTACAGTCTTGACGCCTTGCGCGATCTGGAGATGATACCGCTGACCTCCGACGAGGCTTGCAACGGCTACTTCCTTGATGATTCCATGAAAGCGCTGTTCCGCTTGGTTGCCGAGGGCTTCGACCCGCACGGAGCAGATGCAAGCCAACAGCCCGAGCTGGGGCTCAAAGGTGCACCGCTCAGCAACACCTTCCGCATCGACCGGCTACAAAGCCACCTTTTCGTCCCCAAGCGCACGCCCATCTTCAACCGGATTCGCCTGCGTAACAGCGTGCTTCAGGAAGTCATCCAACTCCTGTCGCTGTCGCGCAAGGCAAACGGGCGCAAAAGCCGGCGCGGTCGGGTCAGCTACGCCCATCTTGGCATCAACCAGCTCGGTGCCGTTTACGAAGGACTGCTTTCCTACCGTGGATTCTTTGCCGAAACCGACCTTTACGAAGTCAAGCGGGCCAAGGACGACTACGATCCACTGGGGCAGGCATTCTTCGTGCCGGAAGACGCACTCAAAGACTACGCCCAAGACGAAAAGGTCTACGAATCCGACGGGCGTCTCAAGAAACACGGCAAAGGCACCTTTATCTACCGATTGGCCGGACGCGACCGGGAAAAATCGGCATCCTACTACACCCCCGAAGTACTGACCCGCTGCCTCGTGAAATATGCCTTGAAGGAACTGATCGGCGAGAAGCCCGGTGATGGCAAGTGGAAGACCGCCGACGCTATTCTTAACCTGACGGTATGCGAACCCGCCATGGGCAGCGCGGCGTTCTTGAATGAGGCCGTCAACCAACTTTCTGAAGCCTACCTGCAGCGCAAGCAGGTTGAGACCGATACGCTGATCCCTACCGAAGATTACTTGCAGGAAAAGCAGAAGGTAAAAATGTTCATGGCCGATAACCGCTGCTTCGGTATCGACCTGAACCCCGTGGCCGTTGAACTGGCCGAAATCTCGCTCTGGCTGAACTGCATCCACGCTGGCAGCTTTGTGCCCTGGTTCGGTATGCAGCTCAATGCCGGCAACTCGCTCGTCGGGGCACGCCGACAGGTTTTCCCATCATCGCTGGTCACGAAAAAGGCCAAAGGTGAGCAGAGCTGGTTGGATGTCGCGCCTGACCGCGTTCCGCTGGGAGAAAAGCGCGCCTCCGGCACCATCTACCATTGGCTCCTGCCAGATCCCGGCATGTCCCACTACAATGACAAAGTTATCAAAAAGCTGGCCGAGCAGCCGATCAAGGATATCAACGCCTGGCGCAAGGCATTTGTAAAACCGTTCACGGATCGCGATGCGCGACTGCTGGAAAAACTATCGCTACTGGCCGATGGTCTATGGGATGAACATGCGTCACAGCAGGCCAAGCTGCGCGTTGAAACCACCGACCGATTTCCCATCTTCGGACAGGCTGGTGACGGGCAACGCCACAGTTCGGAAATGGCATGGAAAGACAAAAAGATCGGTCAGGAGCTATACTCCGAAAATGTGCGCAACTCCAGTCCTTACCGACGACTCAAACTGGCCATGGATTATTGGTGCGCACTCTGGTTCTGGCCGATTGAGCAGTCCGATCTACTCCCCAGCCGTGACGAATTTCTGCTGGAGTTGCAGTACATTCTGGAAGGTCAACCCGTACAGGAATACGGTGCCGAGGAAATGGGGCAGATGTCTCTGTTTCCAGAAACGCAACCGCGCCAACAGATGATGAAGCTGGCGGAAGAACTTGGTTATGTCGACGTTGATCAGCTTTGCCGTGAATTCCCACGATTGAAACTGGTACAGGAACTTGCCGATAAGCAGCGGTTCCTTCACTGGGAGCTGGAATTTGCCGACCTGTTCAAGGGACGCGGCGGCTTCGATTTAGTTCTCGGAAATCCCCCATGGATCAAAGTTGAATGGAACGAGAGCGGACTGCTGGGCGACTACCAACCTAGCTTTGCAATCAAGAGTCTCTCAGCCTCAAAGGTGGCGACCTTGCGTGATGAAGCATTGAAGACGAATGACCTTTATTCAGAATATTACGATGAATACGCGTCGATGGCAGGCACACAGAACTTCTTGAACGCCTACGTGAACTATCCGCTGCTCAAAAACGTACAGACAAATCTGTACAAGTGCTTCCTGCCGCAAGCCTGGATGATAGGAAACGGCGGAGGCACTGCTGCGTTCCTGCACCCTGAAGGTATTTATGATGATCCGAATGGTGGAAAGTTACGTCAGGAGCTGTATTGTCGTCTTGCCCACCATTTCCAATTTGTCAACGTACTCAAGCTCTTTAGCGAGATTCTGCATTGGGTGACGTACTCCATTAACATTTACGCCGTTGGGTCGAATACGGGGTCTTTCATAACAATGGCAAACCTATTTCACCCCAAGACTGTTGATGCGTCATTGGACGATAATGAGTACAGCAGCCCATGCGGCGGAATCAAGACAGACGATGGCAAGTGGAACGTGGAGGGGCACTCTGATCGAGTTATTCAGGTTGGCAGCGATTCTCTGAAGTTATTTGCTGAACTCTATGACTCTCCAGGGACAGCACCAGCGCAGGCACGCCTGCCTGCCGTGCACTCGGTGCAGGTTCTCGACGTACTTCGCAAGTTCGCACAGCAACCGAAGCGACTGGGGGATCTGGAAGGTGAGTATCGTGCCACAGTTATGTGGGATGAAACAAATGCGGTAAAAAAGGACCACACCATTCGTCGTGAAACCCAGTTTGTAGAGAAGCCAGAAGACTGGATTCTGTCAGGGCCTCACTTCTACGTTGGAAATCCGTTCTACAAGACGCCAAATGTTGTTTGCGAAAAGCACCACCAATACAGCGTCCTCGACCTGACTGAGCTGCCAGCAGACTACCTGCCGCGCTCCAACTTCGTGCCAGATTGCACCTCCGCAGAATACCGCAAACGCACCCCCGGCGTCCCGTGGGATCCGGATAAGAAGGTGACTGATTACTATCGTGCGTTCCACAGGCGTCAGCTGAGTCAGTCTGGAGAGCGTACGCTATTGTGTATGCTGGCACCCCCTGGTGTTGGCCACATTCATCCTGTCATATCACTCACCTTTCAAAACAACCGACATACACTTCTTTGGACAACGCTATCTTTGTCGCTCCCTTTTGATTTCTATGTCAAGACGACTGGCAAGGGAGACCTATACGAATCAGTCATGCGTAACATGCCGATATTTGATGTCTCTAACAGCGTTGTTTTGCATGCCTCGCAACGATGTTTGCTGCTTAACTGCCTGACTGACTGCCATGCAGGGCTTTGGGCTGCATGTCTGAGCAAGGACGCCTCGACTGACCAATGGGGAAAGGTTGACTCCCGTATCTCCCGTGACACTTTCAGCAAACTCGGCCCCGAGTGGAAATGGGAATACCCGTTGCGTACGGATTACGCCCGCCGTCAGGCGTTGGTAGAAATCGACGTGCTGGTAGCGATGGCACTGGGACTAACGCTAGAAGAACTCTGCACGATCTACCGCATTCAGTTCCCAGTCCTGCGTCAGAACGAAAACGACACCTGGTACGACCGCAGCGGACGCATCGTCTTCACCTGTAGCAAAGGCCTACCCGGCGTCGGGTTCACACGTCCAGAATGGAACGAGATCAAAGAGATGCAAACCGGAACCGTCACCCGCACCATCACCGACGACACGCTCCCCGGCGGCCCCCGCGAACGCACCCTCACCTACGAAGCCCCCTTCGACCGCTGCGACCGCGAAGCCGACTACGCCACCGCCTGGAAAGCATTTGAAGAAAGAGGGATAGGAGAAGTAGAATGAAGATACTGAAGACTGTCAAACCAACGCCAGAGCAGTTGGCTATCATTTCGAACCCCCAAGCAGGGGTTATGCTTATACGAGGGGCAGCAGGATCGGGCAAGACAACGACAGCGTTGTTGATGCTTCGACTCCTGAGTTCCTTCTGGAGAAGGCGTGCAGCGCGGCAGGGCATTGAGCGTAAGATTCGCGTCCTTGTATTGACGTTCAACCGCACCCTAAAGGGGTACATTGCGGAACTTGCCAAGGAGCAGATTGGGACAGTAACCGAGTGTGATCTCACGGTCAGGACATTCGGTCAGTGGGCAGTGCGGAGCATTGGCTCAACGAATATTGTTTCCGATCGCCCCCGTGAGAATAGGATTGCATCTCTTGGAGTGGGGCTTGGGTTGACTGCGCAGTTTCTCGTCTCGGAAGTGGACTATCTGCTAGGCCGCTTCCCAACGCAATCGCTGGACGATTACATCGAATGCCGAAGGATTGGACGCGGCGCATCTCCCAGAGTCGACGCAAAACTCCGCAGGCGTATTCTCGACGAAGTGGTTGGGCCCTACCAGAAATGGAAGGGCGAACAGAACCGCGTTGACTGGAACGATGTAGCCGAAACCATGGCGAAAACAGCATCTGGAAAGAAGTATGACATCATCATCGCGGATGAGGCACAGGACTTTTCGGCTAACCAAATCCGAGCGGTTATGGCTCACGCGGCTGATCCTTCCTCCGTCGTCTTAGTCTTAGATGCCGCGCAGCGTATCTATCCACGTGGGTGTACGTGGAGGGAAGCTGGCGTCTCAATACTCCCGCCTAATAGCCATAAGCTTTCCTGCAACCATCGTAATACTAAGCAGATCTGCCGGCTGGCCGCTCCGCTCCTGAAAGGAATGGACCTTGGTGATGATGGAAGTATGCCGGACCTTGATTCTTGTGGCAGGGATGGAAGCGAGGGGCCAATCGTGTTCAAGGGCCGATACGCAGCTCAATGCAAAGCAAGTGTGGAATACGTTAAGAGGATAGAAGAGTCCACAAAAGAGAAGCCTGACAGTACATCAATCGCGTTTCTCCACCCGAAAGGAGGGGGGTGGTTTGACTATCTCCGAGGTGTACTGAAAGCGGGAAAGATTCCCTTCGTAGAGATGAGTAGGCGTACTGATTGGCCGACTGGAAAAGAGAACGTGGCCCTTTTGACAATGCACTCCGCCAAAGGCTTGGAGTTCGATTACGTGATCATCTTGGGATTGAGCGCAGAAGTGATGAAACATGGGAGCGAACCAGACGATACTGACTATGAGAACCTGCGTCGTCTCCTCGCAATGTCAATCACGCGGGCCCGAGAAAATGTAGTCTTGGGGTATAAACCGGGAGAAGGATCCGCACTGATCAAGCTGTTGGATGCTTCAACATATAGCGAGAACAGCGGTTCCAAATTAGGAAATCTTCGAGTTGCGGGAGGGGCTTCGGACATG
>CAZNWT010000146.1:0-9705 GCA_964576795.1 uncultured Victivallales bacterium | reverse complement strand
ATGTCCGAAGCCCCTCCCGCAACTCGAAGATTTCCTAATTTGGAACCGCTGCACGACAAGTAGGCACACATCTCCAAGGTGTAGTCCCCGCATCTCGGAGATATGCACATACTGTAGATCGGCGCGTTCAACGCGAAAACGTTAAGAATACGCTGATGTTTCAGGCCAGTTTAGCCCTCGCACGCTTGGATCATTCAGGGATGAAACTTGCGGGAGTTTGGCAATGAGAATGAGCGTCCAACATCGAACACTCAACATTGAACATGGTCCCGGAATTCTCTCTTCGGTCGATGTTGGACGTTCGAAACGAGGGAAGTTTCAGGCTAAAAGTCGTCTGTCCACTTCCTAGCGTCCACAATCTACGCTCTATACCCCTTGGACATCGGCCTTCGCGCGCAATTCCGCAACATGTGCCGACACAAGCTCTCCTCGGCGCGCGTGGCGCATAAATTCGCGAATCTTCGCTTCGGATTCGGAAAAAGAGGCAGGACCTCCTTCGTCGGCGCCCGTCTTGTAGATGATGTGGAAGCCAAACTGGGTTTCAATGACATCGCTCAATGCGCCCACTTCCATTGAAAATACGGCATCATCAAACTCAGGAACCATCATGCCGCGTCCAAACCACCCCAGGCTGCCGCCACCCTTCTTGCCACTGGGGCACTCAGAATGCATCTCCGCCAACCCATCAAACTTGGCTCCGTTTTCGATTTCCGCCCGAATCGAATCCATTCGAGATTCTGCAACAACCCGATCCGCGTCAGAATCCGAAGTCGGCTTAATCAGAATATGTTGGGCAGAAGCACGTTCCGGTTGAACATACATCTCTTTGTTGGCATCGAAGTGGGCCTGGAGATCCTCATCTGTAGGCTCCTCCGCTTCCGAGCCGACCTGTTCAACCAAAACATCAACTTTGCAGCCTTGCTCAATATTCTTGCGCAGATCAGCCTCGGTCATCTTGTGCTCGGTCAACCGAAACTCGAACGTTTCGCGCCCACCCATTTGCTCAATCATATCGTTGATACGCTTTTCTACACGCTCAACGGGAACCTCAAGGTCAAGGCGGTGAGCTTCGTCGATAAGTAATTTTGCCCCAATAGCCTGTTCAACAGCCTTTTCCCGTAGGTTATCCGTTTCGGCTTTGAGAGCCTCTGCCGGCATATGCTGGGAGTAGAACTGTAGCAGTCTGCGGTATTCAAATTCAATTGCCTCGGTGGGAAGCTCTTCTCCATTAATCGTAATTGCCATGATGAATCCTCTAGTTTTGGGTTTTGAAAAAGTCGTTGAGTATTGCGGGACAGGCAAGAGATGTAAACCAGAAACGAAAAGATAAGAACAAACAAGGCTGAAACTTCGCTTGCCCAATTATAGCGTTGGCCATCTCGGCCAACACTACAAAAAAGGCCAACTACTGAAATGCGCTCCAAATGTCGCTGGGGGTCGTTTGGGCGATAACGTCGATCTCTGCGATCGGGATGCCGCGGGTCCGATAATGCTCTACAAGGGGGCGGGTCCGAGTCTCAAAAATGGCGAGTTTCCGGGCAATGGCCTCCGTATCATCATCCGTACGTTCACTTCGATCGCCACCACTATTGCAACCAATGCGTTCATAGACAACATCGGGAGTCGTACATAGATGCAGAACCTGTTTCACATCCACAAGTGCATCAACCGCTCTGGCCTGATCGACATGCCGCGGAAGACCGTTGAGCAGAATGACATCGTCGGGTAACAATTGGGACGCCTGAATATGGGCACGCAGCAGTTCGGCGGCGATATAGAACGTCTCATTTTCCAGCAGCGCCCCCTCCGTGAGCACACGATGGATAAAGGAAACATCGCTTTCTGACAGCGCTCCCACGGGCTGCCCCGATGCATCAACCGCACGAAGCGCTGCCCCAAAATCAAAATGACTGCAGCGGCGCCCCTTGTAACCATGCCTCTCAGCATATTCACCAAGCGGCGTTTTTCCGATCCCAGTGGGACCGACAAAAAGAATGGCGGGGAGATGGATGTTGAGTTGTGGCATTGGGTGTGTTGGCGGAAAAGATTTTATTTCTGTACCAACGGTTGTCATGCTCGGATGATGGTCAGATGATCGTTTTGATGTCAAGAAAGAGGTATGACAAGGAGTCTCCGCGGAGTTTAACCACAGATATCACAGAAGGAATGGTAAAGAGCCTGCGATTACAATTTGCGGTAAAAAAGATCTACCATGTATACATGCGGGGGCTATAGGATGGTAGTGAATTTGGTTTTTGTTAAACAAGTGGCACAATTTTTTATGTTTGGAGTTAGGTATGCTTACAATGGCAAAAACGGAAGCGTTTATGGAAAAACGGGTGACGCCTCAAGTTCAGGCGGAGTCAGCAAGAGAGGTGATCAAACGATTAACGCCAGATATCGCAAACGCGTTCATCCTGGAGATGATCCCAAAGGATAGCGAACGGGATGTGTTTGAGCTGGAAAGCAAGGGGGGTGGCATCATCCTTCGCGGCAATTCTGGCGTTGCTCTGACATCGGCATTCAATCGGTACCTCAAAGACTACTGCAAATGTCACGTGTCATGGTGTGGATCACAATTGAATGTGCCCCACCCTCTGCCGCGTGTGCCTGAAAAAGTCCGTGTCGTGTGCCTGCATAAACAACGGGTCTATTTCAACTACTGCAGCCTCAATTACACAGCCAGCTGGTGGGACTGGCAGCGGTGGGAGCGTGAGATCGACATCATGGCGCTAAACGGTATCAATATGCCGTTGGCTGCTACCGGCCTGGAAGGTGTCTGGTATCATGCGTTACTCAAGTTCGGATTCACGGATGAGGAAGCGCGCGCGTTTCTTGTCGGCCCCTGCTATTTTGCCTGGCAGTGGATGACGAACATCCAGAGCCATGGCGGGCCGTTGCCAAAAGAATGGATCGACTCACATATTGCCCTCGGCCGGAAAATCATGGAACGCGAACGCTCCTTAGGGATGACGCCTATTCAGCAGGGGTTCAGCGGTTTTGTGCCACACCTGTTTCAGGAGAAGTTTCCGACAGCAGCCATTTCAAAAGAACAACCATGGTGCGACTTTGAAGGTACATGTCAGCTGGATCCGCTAGACCCGCTGTTCAAGACATTCGGTAAAGTCTTCCTCGAAACCGAGATTGAACTGTTTGGAACAAGTCATCTCTATGCAGTTGATCCCTTTCATGAGGGCCACCCTCCTCAGCCAGGTGACGCATACCTGCAAAAGGTGGGTCAAGAAATCTGGAATTTAATGAAAAGCGTCGATCCCGATGCACGTTGGGCGATGCAATCATGGTCAATTCGTGAACCCATCGCCACGCAGACTCCAAAAGATCTCCTACTGGTTCTTGATTTGGCCGGTGGTCGGGACAATTTTTGGGGATATAATTTTATCAAGGGGCAGCTCCATAACTTCGGCGGGCGTATCAACATGCATGGCGATTTGGAAATGGTCGCTTCAAATCCCTTTGCGGTGACGGCCAAGCGTGAGCCGTTGTGTGCAGGCATGGGACTGTTCATGGAGGGAATCGAGCAGAACCCGGTATTCTACGAGATGGTTTTTGACATGATCTGGCGTGATACGTCTGTGGAACCTGTCGATTGGCTCAAAACATATGCCGAACGGCGCTATGGTGCAAAATCAGACAATGCCGAACAGGCGTGGGCAATTCTGCTGGCGGGCCCTTACAAACCAGGTTCGAACGGCACCGAGTCTAGCTCCATCATTGCGGCGCGTCCGGCAATCAAACCTCTCAAATCGGGGCCCAACGACGGATTCAACATCCCGTATAACCCGATGGAGTTGGAGCGTGCGTGGCGACTGCTTCTTTCCGATTACGATTCGTTGAAGGCGTCCGATGGTTATCAGTTCGACCTGATGGATCTCGGCCGCCAGGTCCTTTCAAATCTGGGACAGGAGTTGGTAGAAGATGCGGCTCTCGCTTTTGAAGATAGCGATAGAGAAGGGCTAAGGAAGGCATCAGGCACGTTTCTAGAACTGCTGAGCGATGTTGACAGGCTTCTTGCCACGCGTGATGAATACAACTTTGACCGCTGGGTTCGAACTGCCCGAGCGTGGTCGAAAAACGTTGAGTTGCAGAACTACTATGAGTGGAATGCGTCGATGTTGGTCACGACTTGGGGACCGCATGAAAAGCCGCTTATCTTTGATTATGCCTGGCGTGAATGGTCAGGGCTGATCCGCCTCTATTATCTCCCAAGGTGGAAAATGTTCTACGAACATCTGGAAAAAGCGCTAGCGAGCAACCCGTCTTATGCTGACCCCACACAGCTCTCCTTTGGTCGACATGCACTCAGATCCAATGACTTCTATAGTCGGCTGGCTGACTGGGAGATTGCCTGGACGAAGACGCCCCACAAAACATTGCCCCTAACGAAGGGGGACACAGGAGTCATCGCGCTGGAACTCGCCGACAAGTATCAGTCACACATCTCCTACGCGTATTCAGAGACGCGCAAGCAATACCTCCGTGCACGATGTTTCGCCAACGTAAAAGGTGAGTTTGGTGCCATGCTTGGCCAGTGGGCTCCCGAGGATATGTCACACCGTTGGAGCACTCTCACATGGGACGTCACCAACCTGTTTGATGAGGCAACAGCTTACGAAATCACCTTCACCTATCAGGCTGGGGATCATCGCTTGGACATCGCAGAGGTAAAATTGCTTCAGAACGGTACTCCTATTGCCTCGGACAAGCATGATGGAACGACAGGCACCAATAACGAAAAGAATAGCTATACGGTTCAGCTCAGTGATGTCGCTTTTGGCACCAAGTACGAGATTCGAGCCAAGGTCCGCTCGGATGGTGGATCGGATTCCACCGGGGGTGTTTGGGTCAGAAAACGATAACCACTAGGAAGCAATGAAATGGTCGAGAATATTGTAGAAACCGAGCAAAGCCCACACTTTGTCGCGAGCTTTATCGAAACCCTGAACCAACAAATTGACCGACAATGCTCACAACAATGTCTATAAAAGTATCAACAACACAATAAGGATCCACGCTATGATTCCTGCAAGCACCATTACTCCATCAGGTGCATCACACGCTGCATTCCCGCCTGCCGACCAGAATCTGGTGCTCGATGCACCGATCAAAAATTGGGACGATGCAATTCCTCTAGGGAACGGATTGACGGGAGGTCTGTTATGGGGCGAAGGCAGCACAATTCGACTCTCCCTTGATCGCGGCGATCTTTGGGATGGACGTCCGCATTCTGAGGCGGGGTGGTGGAAGAAACTCACCTGGAAGGTGGGGGGCAACTGGAACGAGCCCTATGCTGGGCGCACACCGACCAAACTTCCATCGGGGCGCCTCGAAATTTCGCTCGATCCGTCTCAGAAGATCAAGACCTTTGAGTTGAACATGGCCTCGGCCGAAGGCTTTGTGCATTTTGCCGGGGGTGGCAAGTTGGACGCATTTTTCAGCGCGGTATCGCCGGCAACTCTACTGCGCATCACGGGGCCCGCGCCAAAGGCACTGAGTATCCGTCCCACCAGCGCCGTCAAAAGCCTTGGTTACCCAGTGGCGAAAACCGGCGATGATGGAACCGCTCAGTGGTATGTACAGCAAACAAAGGTGGATCTGACCTATTGCGGGTATGTCGAAACACGGCGTGTGGGCGAGCAGACTCTGGTGGCAATTGCTGTGACCTCCACTAATGATGGCGACGATCCTCTGCAACTAGCCCGCGATCGTTGTATGGCGGCGCTGGACAAGGGGTATACGGTGATGCTGGCGCCGCACGCCGCATGGTGGCGTGATTTCTGGGCGCAATCCAGCATCGACCTGCCCGAGTCTATCTTCCAAAATTACTATGTGCTTTGCCGGTACTATTACGGGGCAGCATCCCGGCGCGGGGCTCCCCCGATGCCGCTGCAAGGCGTGTGGACGGCCGACAATGGGGAACTGCCGCCGTGGAAGGGCGACTACCACAACGACCTTAACACGCAAATGACCTACATTGGCTATCCAGCCACCGGCAACTTCGACCAGGGCGCCAGTTACCTGGACTTCCTCCTGGGGCTTACTCCGGCCTTTACCGAGTTCGCATACGACTTCTACGGTACAGCGGGACTGTCGTCACCAGGCGTCATGAGCCTAGCGGGGCAGCCGTTGGGCGGCTGGGGGCAGTACAGCCTCTCGCCCACCATGACCTCCTGGAACGCGCACATGTTCTACCTACACTGGCGCTATACCTTAGATGAACGCTTCCTGCGTGAAGAGGCATATCCCTGGTGTAAGGCGGCGGGCGACTGCATCCGCGAACTGCTCAAACCCGATGACCAGGGTGTGCTCAAGCTGTTTCGCTCAACCTCCCCGGAAATATTCGACAACTCAGACCGCGCCTGGTTGATCCCCAACAGCAACTACGATCTCATGTGCATGAAAATGCAGTTCCTGTCCCTGGCCGAGATGGCCTGTGCACTCGAGAAGGTCGACGAAGAAACGCAGTGGCGGGCCACGGCCGATGCACTGGGCGATTTCCATGTCAATGACAAGGGCATTTTGCTGCTGGACGTCAAGACGCCACTGACCGAAAGCCATCGACACCTATCGAACATCATCGGCATGTTTCCCTTCAATCTCATCACCCGCGAAGGGGGTGAAGAAGACCTTCGGCGTATCCGGGCCTCGTTGGAGAAGTGGGACCAGCTTGGAACAAGCTGGTGGTGTGGTTATAGCTATTCATGGATGAGTGGTCTGCGCGCCCGCGTAGGGGATGCCGAGTCCGCACTCCGGCATCTCGAAATTTTCGTCAAGGCGTTCATCACTCGCAACGGGTTCCACGTAAACGGCGACCAGACTCAATCGAGCTTCTCGAACTTCGTCTATCGTCCCTTCACGCTTGAAGGCAACTTTGCCGCGCTCCAAGCCATTCACGAGATGTTGCTACAAAGCTGGAGTCCGACCCCCGGACAGCGCGACACCGAGATTATTCGGGTGTTCCCTTCCATGCCATGGCGCTGGCACGACGCCTCGTTCACCGATCTGCGCGCTGAGGGGGGGCATCGCGTCTCCGCCCGGCGCGAAAACAACGCCACCACCTGGCTACGAATTATGGCCGGTAGGAACGGAGAAGTCCGGGTGCAAGATAACTTTGAATCACGCATGCCGGAATGGAACCGCAAGGTCACACGGCGCGGCAATCTGTTTGTCGCCACGCTCAAGAAAGGCGATGTGCTCGAAGCTATGCTGACGAAACCCGCTCAGGTTCCACCCGCACCGGAGAAGCTGGCAGAGCCGGTAGTCACGCGCAATGACTCCACTGAGGCCCCGGCCAATGCTGGTGATGGCAAATAGCCGTGCATCAGGAATGAATTCACAAAAAGAATGATGGCTCTTCACGCACATCCGTGAAGAGCCAGAAAATTGGGTTCTGCCTTTTTGGGAACGAGTGGAATACGAGCTACTTCACCCACACCTTCCGCGTCCGTGGGCCGTCGAATTCGCAAAAGTAAATGGACTGCCAGGTGCCCAGACAGAGTTGACCGTCTTCCACCATAACCTGTAGCGATGCGCCCATCATGGAACTTTTGACATGGGCCGCCGTGTTGCCTTCGCAGTGCGCATAGTCCGCCGCCCATGGCACAACGCGATCCAAGACCTTTTCCATATCGGCCGTCACATCGGGATCTGCATTTTCATTAATGGTAACACCAGCTGTTGTATGCGGGACAAAAATCGTAATAAAACCATCCGCAATTTCCAAACGCCGCACAGCCGCTTGCACGTCGCGGGTGATGTCAACAAATTGGGTTCGAGACCCGGTGTGTATGCTCAGAATTTCCATGACAGCCTCCCCTTTGGTGGGTTCCCAACGATGTCGCCAAAACGAATGGGGATAAGGTTTACCGTAATGAACCGACACGGACAAGCGCGGAGGGCGTTTGTGGGGAGTGGACTGTAGAGAGTGGAGGGTTGTCAATTCTGCTGCCCCCCTCCCGTGCATTTCCATGCTCTCCCGCCTTGCTGCGGTTACGGGGGTCGTGGCATACTGCCGACACGATGCAGGCACAGAGAATCATTGAGGTTCGCGACCTAACCGTCACATTTGGGGATGCCCCCCTGTTTGAGGGGTTGTCCTTCTCCATTGCGCCGGGTGAACACGTAGTATTAACGGGCCCCTCGGGAACAGGCAAGTCGACCGTATTGCGCTGCCTTCTAGGATTTGTGGAACCTACCCAAGGCGAAATCACGATGTGCGGTGAAGCGCTAACCCCGCACTCGGTCTGGCGCATTCGGAGTCAGATGGCCTTTGTTCCCCAAGAGGCAGACCTGGGTCAGGGCACGGCTCGTGAATTCATAGATAGCCCATTCCAGTATCGGGTCAATATCCCCAAAGTCGCAAATCGTGAACGGTTGCCGGAACTTCTACAGGCGGTAGGGTTAAACGACGCCTTGCTGTCTTCGGAGATCGGCTCGCTCTCGGGAGGAGAAAAGCAGCGCATTGCATTGGTTTCGGCTCTGTTGCTGGATCAACCAATTCTACTTCTGGACGAAGTGACCTCTGCTCTGGACAAGGATAACGCGGCTAGGGTTCATAGACTTCTTGCAAGCCTGAAGGATAAAACCATCATCGGTGTGGTGCACGAAGAAAACGGGATGCCGTTCGCTACCCGACAAATTGCCATCCGCAAGGGAGGTGTCTGATGGGCGCCGTCGATGTCAGTACATCAGGCCTGATCATGGCTTACCTCCTTCTTCTGATCCCACTAGGAATCATTCTCTGGCAGCGGGTTCCTCTTTTCGGCTCCGTTCTGATCGCAACCTTACGCATGTCGGTGCAGTTATTGCTTGTGGGACTCTATCTTCAGTTCGTCTTCAAGCACGACAGTCCCTGGCTCAATGCACTCTGGGTGCTCGTCATGATTGGAGTGGCAGATGTTTCAATTATTCGCGGCTGTGGGTTGAAGCTACGCGTCTTCGCGCTCCCCCTAGCCCCTGCGCTACTGCTAGGCATCTCGGTTCCGCTTCTCTGGTTTGTCGGCGGCGTTTTACGACGCCCGGACATGCTTGAGGCTCAGTATATCATTCCCGTCGGAGGGATGATTCTCGGCAACTGTCTTCGCGCCAACATCGTCGGCATTCGCAGCTTCTATCAGGCGATTCGGCGAGACGAAAAGGCATTTCAACTGGTGTTGGCTCAGGGAGCAACGCTGAGGGAAGCCGTGCGCCCCTATCTTGGCGATGCGTTTCAAGCAGCCCTCACCCCCACCATTGCAACGATGATGACGATTGGGCTGGTGTCGCTCCCCGGCATGATGACCGGCGTCATTATGGGCGGAAACGACCCCATGCTGGCGATCAAATACCAAATCGGCATTATGATTGCGATCTTCTCGGGAGCGGCGATCACCATGCCGACCGCAATCCTAATCACCCTCCGACGCAGTTTCTCGCCCTATGGTGTTTTGCGCTCCAACATCTTCCGGTAGACGGATGTAGCCCGAAATCGCAAGGTTGTTCACACGGCGAGAATCCCACAAACCCCTATATATAGGGGTTGGCGAAACACATACCACAATATATATGATATTTACTTTGACTTGGTCTTATCAACGCGGTAGATATTTTTCTGGTGGCAGGGGATGATTTTCACGTGTTTCAGCGGGCGTCTTGCTATTACCGCAAAATCCGGTTGCGCAACTTGCAACCCACTTATGTTAAGATGCT
>CAZNWT010000145.1:0-9711 GCA_964576795.1 uncultured Victivallales bacterium | reverse complement strand
TCATGTCCGAAGCCCCTCCCGCAACTCGAAGATTTCCTAATTTGGAACCGCTGGACTGGCTTAGATGTTCTGGCTGCACACGAAAAATCTGGTGTAGATTCACGTTTTCTTCTCATGACCGCTTACGACAGCCCACAGCTGGGCGATATTCTGGGGATGGAAGGTAGTGTCCCGCTACTGGTGAAGCCGTTCGGCATTCAGGAGCTCATGAAGGCTATTCAGTCGTGAGGCGAGGAGACTACAAAACACGCGGAATACACGAAAATTGGACTTAGCTAAGCATTCATGAAGCATTGAGTTCTCCCGTTTCGTGTGTTCTGCGTGTTGGGTAGTTAATTCTTCTTAGTGTGAGGCTAGGGCGGGGCACACCCGTTTCGTGGTCGGTCAGCGTTTACTCAATCGCCCTGACATGAAAAGGCCGTCTAACTGCGGTTTCCAGTTCTTTTATCCTTGCAGAACCTATTGTATTAATTCAAAGCTTCCCGCCTATGAAAACGATAAACTATAATCATATCCTGCGTCGTAATCCTGCAGTTTCTGGCAGGCGTCTCGATGAAAACGATCATATTGTCTTATATAACTCAGATACAGGGCGGGAAAAGTTCGTTAACCGCACTGGCATTGCTATATGGCAAGCGCTTGACGGAATCTCGTCTTTAGAAGATCAAGCGACAGCAATCCTGGAAAAGTTTGAAGTCGATACGTCTTGCGAAACCGTTAAAGAAGATGTCCTCGAATTTTCAAAAGTTCTACTTGCAGAGGAATTGATACTTGTACAGAACGATAAACTCTCTGTAGCCGATACGCCTGAAAAGTATTGCTCAATAAATGATGCACCGAAGCATGTTGATTTATGCCTGACAGGCAAATGCAACCTAAAGTGTAAATATTGCTTCTATGCCAACGAAATGATAGGCCGAAGCGATCTGCCAACTGAAGACTGGATAATCTTTTTCAAAGAGCTTAAGCATCTTGGAGTGCGATCACTCACCCTTAGTGGTGGCGAAATATTCGTTAGACCTGACCTGTGGGAGCTTATCGACGCAATAATTGACGCCAGAATGAGCTTCTCAATACTCACTAATGGCACGCTCATTAACGAAAAAACGCTCGACAAGTTCAACGAAAAAAACCGCAAGAGACGACTCAGCAGTATTCAGGTATCCATCGACGGTTCCTGTGCAGAGGTTCACGATAAAAGTCGCGGTGCCGGAAGCTTTGAACAAGCAATCAGAGCTTTGAGTCTTCTGAAAAAAGAAGGTTATCCCGTAACTTCACGTGTCACCATCAACCGCCACAACGTGGATGATCTGGAACATGTTTCAAAACTGCTTCTTGAGCATGTCGGTCTCAACTCTATCAGCACCAATTCTGCAATGCCGATGGGAGCCGCTTGCAATAATCAAGCGGACATCACACTGCTGCCGCAACAGCAATTGCAGGCCATGCGTGTATTGCAAAAATTGGCAAAAAAGTACGATCAACGTATAACAGCTGGCGCCGGACCTCTCGTTAAAATAGAGTCATACCGCGAGATGGAACGCGCGAGACTGTATGGCGTGAAGTCAAAAACATGGGTGATGGGATCTCTTTCTGCATGCGGCGGGGCATTTATGAAACTCTCAGTTAATCATGATGGCATAATCACCCCATGTAATATGCTCCCGTCTTCAGAACTAGGTGTCATAAATAAAGACTCTCTTTCGGAAATATGGCTTGAAAACCCCACTCAGCAAGCCCTGCGAGACCGTAAGAAACTTTCCACATCAGAGGCAAAGGGATGCGAAAACTGTGAATGGACTCCATACTGCAACGGCAGTTGCCCCGGCCTTGCTAAAGAATTAACCGGAGATTTTAACAGTGGAAACCCTCACGATTGCTATCGCAACTTTTTGAATACAATCAGTAAAAAGGAGCGATACGACATGTTCATACGCCCCGTTGAAGAAGAGCATGCCGCACAAAACGAATAGAATTATGGACATTGGGAGAAACAGCTGTTTTGCCCTGCGAGCTGATGTTGCAATCGAAAAATTTGATGATGGCATCCTGGTCTTTCAGGCTGCCCACAGCACGTTGACTGAAATCAATAAAATGACATACAGCATGTTGCGCCTGCTCGACGGTAAGACTTCATTAAATGAGATTTCACAAGAAATTTCCAATACATGTAATGAAACGCAGGAATATGTTCTTAAAGATATAATAGATATAATGCATGGACTTGCATCAACAAGCATCATAAAGCTGGTACACAGCGGTCCCTTTATACTGAAGACTAAGAACGTAACCAACGAAGAAATAACTATGAATACAGAATATCTCGCCAACCCAGATGTGTCATGTCGAATAGAGGACGATGACGGTGCAATACTGTACTGCTTAGATACAAATGCGACACAGATCATCAACCCCATTGGACTTGAGATCTGGGAAACCCTTTCTTCTCCAAAATCAAAAAAAGAGCTAATCGAACATCTCAAACAAGTATGCGAAGCAATACCTGAAGATGAGATATACAACGATGTTGATGAATTTGTTGCCAGACTGCAAAACAGCGGATTTATAGGCGAGGTTGACCATAATGACAACAAATGACAACAGTGAAAATAGGCAGACTGAAGTTAAACTAAATCTTCCAGAAGGCGTCCCGGCTCTGCGCGCAATTTACCTCTATATGACAACTGGCTGCAACCTGTGTTGCAAGCATTGCTGGATCACACCTACATTTGTAGATGGCATCCCGTCTGCCGGTGATTGTATTGACCTCGATTTACTTAGAACCACGATTAGAGAAGCAAAGACCCTTGGGCTTAAGTCAGTGAAACTGACCGGGGGCGAGCCCATGATTCACCCACAATTCAGGGAAATTGCCGAACTCTTGCACAATGAAGAACTAGCCTCTGATATGGAAACAAATGGAACCTGCATTGATGCAGATATAGCCCAATTCATTAAAGAAAAAACAAGCATCAACTTTATCAGTGTGAGCCTCGATAGCGTCGTTCCTGCCAGCCATGATGAATTTCGCGGTGTAAAAGGCGCATTCGACAAAGCTGTAACAGGAATCAAGAACCTAGTGAAAGTAGGTTATGCCCCTCAAATTATCATGTGTCCACATCATGGCAATATTAATGAAATTGAAGAAATGGCAAAGTTTGCCATAAGTATTGGCGCCGGATCACTCAAATTCAATCCCGTCACCAATGCAGGTCGTGGTAGTAAGATGCATGACAACGGCGAAGCGCTAGACTATGACGAAACAATGAAACTAATACGTTATGTTCATGGTGATTTTCAGAAAAAAGTAAAAATTAAGCTTATTATTGGCACACCGCTAGCACTACTATCTGTCGACAATATACTTCACGGTTGTGGCAAAGGTATGTGTGACGTACGCCACATATTGGGCATTCTTGGAACAAACCACATGGCTCTATGTGGGGTTGGCAGAAATATTCCGGAACTATGCTACGGAGAACTTGGTAAAGATGATCTTCGCGAAACGTGGATAACCCATCCGCTACTTGCCGAAATAAGACGAAAACTTGACGGAGATTATCCGGGGATTTGTGCCGACTGTATTCATGCCTATAGTTGCAGAACGGGATGCCTCGCCATGAATTATATGAAAGATGGTGAACTGTTCGCACCCTCCGTTCTTTGTGAAGAAGCCGATCGAAGAGGTGAGTTTCCTATTACCCGCCGCCGAAATCCATGAAAACAATCACAACAGAAAAGAGTACTTCTCACATCGGGAGGCCTCCAGGCATTCTACTTCATGCAGGAGCGGTTAAGACGGATAAAGGTGCACTGCTTTTCCTTGGACACTCAAAAGCAGGCAAAAGCACAATATGCAACCTTCTAGCAACCCGCTACGAACTTATTGCAGATGATATGGTTCATGTCCAATACAGAGGGGGCAAGGGATGGGTGGCTAACAACATTAACTCCTATATGGAAGCACGTGAACAATATGCATCATCTAAGAACAAAACCAATGGTGTTCCCATACATGCAATTATGCGTATTTACCAGAGCGATAGCGTCAACGCACAACAAATCACACAAAAAGAACTATGCTTTCAACTTACTAACAGCATCTTGGAAGGTATCGGTCAAAGCTGTTCTTATTCTGGCTTCTCCGCACTGCATTACTTTCGCGTAGTTGCCGAAATGGCACGAGACCTTTCAGGCTGGAGTTTGCATTTTACAAAAAAAAATGAGACTCTGAGTTACATTAGTTCATGGTTACCTAAATGATGGCGGCATCATTTTAGTAAAAGGAAACATTTAAATGAGCAACAAAAAACTTAAATACGAAAAACCTCAAGCAACAAATGTGGGTGCTCTCTCTCATGTTCACGGAGTAGGTTGTGAATCAGGATTTGAAGATAGCCTAGGGTGCAACAGTACTGGTAACTATGCTGCCGAATGCGGTTTTGGCTACAACAACGGTGTCCAAACTATATGCGATTCAACCGGAAGTAGTGCTGAAAACAACTGCCAAGCCAACGGCGCTTCAGCGGGGCAGGGATGTGTTTCTGATGGTGGTAGCCCTGTATGGGGCTGCTTCGCCGGCAGTACAGCTTAACATTTTTTAGTGTTAAAAAAGTGTTTAATATTAAAACACATAAAAACGGCTTCGACAAAAAGTCCAAATTCATATCTAAGTTTGTATATTCCGGTTCCAGCATGCATGGCACTCTCCGTAAAGGTGATATCACTTATGCGAAGAACCCCCCATTGCAATCAATTATACCGGGCGACATCATTGTTTACGCAGATCAAGCACATGATGAACATAAAACTATTCACAGAGTCGTCTCTATATCTCCCGAGGGGTTAATAACTCAGGGGGATAACTGCCACGGACCAGACGCTTTCCCTGTCACCGAACAGGAATTAATCGGAAAAGTAAGTTTTATTGATCGAGAAAGAAAGCTACGTCCGATTGCCGAAGGATATGCAGGTATCAGACATGCCACAAGATTAAGAATTATTAACAAATTTAGGATATTCCTGCACCCTCTCCTTCACCCACTATATTTTATCATGGGGGAACGCATAGCAAGAGGACTCAAATGGCAACCGGAAATTTATCAAATCAAAATCATCACGTTGGCAGGTGTAATTACCAAATACGTACACAACAACAAAACCATTGCATACTGGAACCCTCGTATAGAAGAGTGGTATTGCCGAAAACCATATGATCTCATTCTGAAGAAGCCTGAGTAAGTCAGCGCGTTTCTGCCACCCGCTCAAACATGAACACAGCACCATATATAACCCTCAACACCAAACTTCTTCTGCTCTGCTGTCGCAACCATGCAGAAACAACCTCAACAGAAGAACTCGCCACATTTATCGCTACACACAAAGTTACTTGGGACACCATAATCCCTATTAGCCTCAATCATCATCTGCTTCCTATTGTATACAAAAGCCTAAAGCGAATAGATGCTCCCAATGATGTAATGCGTAACCTGCGCCAGACCTACATGCAAATTGCCGCCCAAAATGTCCAACTCACCGAAACGCTTCACAAAATCACAAACAAATTAACTGAAGCCAATATATCAATACTAGCGATCAAGGGGCCTGTATTAGCATCACAAGCATTTGGCTCAATCTCATTGCGCATCTTTTCCGATCTGGATCTTGTTGTGCCTCAAAAAAAACTGCTTCAGGCAGTTGATCTGCTAACTGAAAATGGATTTAGCATTGAATGCCCCGGCCCAAAGATAGACCGCAAATTATACCTCAACACTCAACAAGAATGGACGCTTGTCGATGCCAGTCGCAAAATAGTTCTGGACATTAAATCTCCTGTAATATCTCACACAATATCCCCATCATCGCTGACAAAAAAACTTTTTAGCGTCAGTAGCTCTGTCACCAACTCGGAGATAAGAAATATTCCGGCTCCAAATGCAGAAATCATGCTACTTATTGTCTGTATGCATGGTGTTCATGAAAAATGGGCAAAGCTATCGCAGGTAATGGATGTATGTGGATTGGTTCAGAGCAATGTCATCCACTGGGAATCATTGCTGCGGACCGCAAAAAAATGGGGACAGACACGTTCTCTGCTTATGGGACTCGCTCTTTCTTCGGAGCTGGTGGGAATAGAGTTGCCAAAAGAAATTAGGCAAATGATAAATAGGGAATCATTGATTAAAGTTCTTGTGCAAAGCACGATAACGGAACTACTGTCACCCGATCACAATTTTGCCCTTGGCCCAAAAGAAAAATGGAGGCTTGAACGTCAGACACGTGATTCACTTCCGGATAGAATAGCCGCTGGATTCAGACAGATAACAACTCTATCACCTAAAGACATTGAGTGTATCCATCTGCCTAAATTGCTCTTTTCTCTATATCCAATTGTAAGGATTGTACGTCTCTTCACGAACGTAAATCAGACTCCTTCGTATCATTAGGTTAAGGAGGAATCAGGGACGGTCGTCCCCAATCGCGCCAGGTTCTACGATCCCAGAATGTATTATGAAAAAACTGCACACTTCAGTAACCCAACTACGGCATGCGATTGGCCTAGTATGGGCGAGTTCGCGAGGGTGGACGGTTGTCAATCTTGTGGCGGCGATAGTGCAGGGGGTTATTCCGGCTGGGTCACTTTACCTGACCAAGCTCCTGGTGGATGCGTTTGCAGTGTGGTTGGCGGATCCCTCCTCGGGGGAGGCTTTGGCTGGGTTGGTCGCGCTTGTGGTCCCCGTGTTGGGGCTGTTGGCGTTGGGCGGCATCTGTCGTGCGCTGACGACCATTTCTGGCGAGGCCCAGTCATCTGCCGTTGCCAACCATGTTCAGAGCATTTTACAAACGAAGGCATTGGAGGTGGATTACCAGTGCTACGAGAACCCTGCTTTCCATGATACCATGCGGATGGCTCATGGGGAGGCGCTGAGCCGTCCCACTCGGATTGCCAATGACCTGACGCAGTCGGTGAGGGAATTCATTACCCTGATGTCGGTGGTTGGAGTGTTAGCGACGTCGCATCTCTATCTGGCCCCGGTTGTGTTGTTGGCTGTGATTCCAGGAACCCTAGTGCGAATTCTCAATTCGCGGCGTCTGCATGCATGGCGGTTACGCTATATGCCGGATGAACGTTATGCGGGTTATCTCAACATGTTGCTCACCTCGGTCGGTTTTGCCAAGGAAACCCGCGTGTTCGGGCATGGTCCGACGATATTGAAACAGTTCAGAACTCTACGTGACCGACTGAGAACGAGTCGTCTGACGCTGACTCGCGAGCGGATCTTATGGCAATCGGTTGCGGATTTGCTGTCGCTGGCGTTGGCCGGGGGGGGCGTGGCATTGGTGGTCGTTCGACTCAAAACGGGCCAGATGAGCTTTACCATGGGGGATTTGGCGCTGCTGTTCCGCGCATTCCAGCGGGCCAAGGGGGCGTTGTCGGGCTGGTTGTCGAGCCTGACATCGCTCTATGAAGATTCAATCTTTATTGCCCACTTTTATGATTTTATGGCGTTACCTTCCACCGTAAGGTCGCCGCAGGCCCCTGAGTCGCTGCCGACGGTGATGTGTGAGGGGCTTGAGCTGGAACATGTGAGCTTTCGGTATCCCGGAACAGAACGTGAGGTTTTGCAGGATGTCTCTTTCCGTATTCAACCGGGTGAGCATGTCGCAATTGTGGGAGAGAACGGGGCCGGCAAGACGACGTTGGCTAAGTTGATTTGTCGGCTGTACGATCCTGACCGTGGACGCATTACGATTGATGGCACGGATATTCGGTCCGTGGAAATCGAGGAACTGCGGCGCTATATGAGCCTGTTGTTTCAGGATTATGCGCGCTATTTCATGTCGGCCGCCGAAAATATTCGCATGGGAGACATCTCTCTTCTACCTGACGATCCACGTATCGAAGAGGCCGCACGTCTGAGTGGGGCCGATGCATTGATTGAGGATCTGCCAGATGGCTATGCGACACCTCTTGGACGCTTGTTTGATGGGGGGGTCGAGTTGAGTGTGGGACAGTGGCAACGGGTCGCCTTGGCGCGAACTCTGGTGCGGGACGCGTCTCTGGTTGTGCTGGATGAGCATACCAGTGCGCTGGACCCCAAGGCGGAGCGACACGTGCTTGATCAGCTTTTTGGATCGGTAAGAGAAAAAACGGTTGTGATCATCAGTCACCGTCTCTCGACCGTGACCATGGTGGATCGCATTATCGTACTGGATCATGGACGACTGGTTGAGCAGGGGACTCATGATGAGCTGATGAGACACCGCGGTGCCTATTATGATCTCTTTACTGCACGTGCAAATTCATGACGAGAACCCTCTCTTTCCTTCGCGGCTCTGCAAAAAATATTTGAACTAAGTTGGGAACTCCGGCAGGGATAGTCGGAGAGCTAGCTAAGAAAAAGGAAGGCAAGTCAAACTGGAATAGTAGGCCTTCTGTATTCCTTTGCTTCCTCTTTGTTCAAACTCTCAACTGGAATAGATGGCCTTCGCTCCCCAACGTGCTTGAATCCTCGCTGCGCTACGCCTGCTCAAGACGGGAGGCAACCCTAGCCTCTAAACCCCGTGGGATGAGAATGACTTTTTGTTGTAATTGTAATCATTAGCAGCCTCATGCTGATTATGAGGAATTCGCGCAGAAGTGAGACTCCATTATTGAATTGCATTGAGCCGGGAAATTGATTAAGAAAAGACGTAATGTATATGCACATCATACGTTCCTTGCTCGCATTTTCACTTGTTGTGGTTTTGACTGCGAGTGCTGCGGATGAAACTGTGGCGGTCGCTACCCTCTACTGGGAGCCGTACATCACGACAAATTCCCCCGATGGCGGTCCTGCTACACTGATCGTGAAGACAGCATTTCAGCGCGGGGGACTTAATTCTGAAATTAAGATCATGCCTTGGGTCAACGCTATAGAAAAATCACAGTCGGGTGAGTACCATGCGATTTTTCCGGCCTATTATTCTGTCGAACGGGACCGCAAATATTTGATATCGAATCCGATTCTTTGCAGTCCTGTCGTGTTGTTGGCTCGTGCCAGTGATGACATCCAATATAGCGGCTTGGCAAGTTTGGAGCCTTATCGAATAGGGGTTGTGGCTGGCTATGCCAATGCTGAGGCCTTTGATGATGCCAAACAGCTTAACAAGGTTACAAACAAGAGTGATCTGGATAACCTCATTAAGCTCAAAGCGGGGGATGTCGATCTGGCTGTTTTTGACAAATTGGTTGCAGTTGCTCTGCTGCACCAACATAGCGATATCCTCGGGGACTTTGAGGACTACCATTTTCTCTCTCCAACCCTTGGAAACCGGGATATGTATGTCATGTTTCCGAAGTGCCTTCCGGATTCGAAAATGCGGATGAATCGTTTCAACAAGGGCTTGGAGAAGATGCGTCAGGACGGCACGATTGAAACCATTATCCGTAAGCATGGCTTTCACTAGAAATTTTGTGATCGAGCTTCGGGGCGAGGGCGCCCCAACTCCATAATTGCAACCCTACGCATTATTCCCGTCACATCGCACCTCTCGAAGCGAAGCGAAGACCCTGAGCTTGCCGAAGGGCACATCCCACTTTCCACCTTTCAGCATTTCAGTTTTTCAGCTTTCAGTTTTTAGTTTTCAGCTTTTTCCCTGACCTCGGGCTAATCTTAGCCCGAGTTTCGCACTTTAAGTCGTAAGTCGTTGATAATCAACGCCTCCATT
>CAZNWT010000144.1:0-9740 GCA_964576795.1 uncultured Victivallales bacterium | reverse complement strand
CTCATGGGGACAATATAGAGAAATTAACACGACATCTCAATCGTTAAATGCTCTAATCAAGGTTTATTTGGTTCAATATCCAATATTCAACAAGGAATATCCAACCGAACAAGGAAAGATTCAAATAGCGATAGTGGGCCGTTGATGTCAAAATGGGTATGGCTGGACATAGCTCTTCATTTGGACATTGGATATTCCTTGTTGGCTATTGGACATTCAGATCACACCCCGCGTAACCAACTGATAACCAGTCTGTTGCATACCAATTCGGAACACTTAGCTTAACACCTATGCCTCGGTCCCTCCTGCCTCTTTTCAGGCTCCCTTTCTTGCGCAACGCCGTCCGGAGGCCGGCATCCACCTTCCACTCAGCTTTCGTTCGTACACTTAACCGCCCCCCTCGCCCCGCACATCTTGACGGGCGTCTAAGTCGTGTCTATTTGTCTTCGGCGGCGGTGTCTGCTTCCACCTCAGGTGCAACAATATCGAGCGTGGAGTCAATGCTGCTGTCTTTTGTCCCCATGGCCTCCACTGGAGCGCCTTTCTCAAGAGCGGGAATTTCGACTTCGACCGGCTCAACCGCGATGGCTTCTGTAATCTCTGCCGCGGTTTCGGGTGCAAGTTCAAGGCCGCCCTCTGCTTCGGCTGGCGTGGCGTTTTCAGAAAACTCTTGCTGTAGCTCTTGCTCTGCAACGCGGCAGTTGACTTCGACTAATGCTTCGGGATCCAAGACATCACTCTCATCAGACTCCGTCTTTTCATCTTTAGGAGGGCCATACCGGCCCCAACGCCGCCGTTCATAGTTCTGATCCTTGATTGTGAGATTGTGCCGCTGCGCCAGCACCTTCCACTCGCGCGGACTGAACTTCATGCTTTTGTCGAGCGTGTTGATCACTGTTACCAGACTCAACGTATCGATGTGGGTGACTGTCATGGCTTGAGCGGCACCGGCGATTAGCGAGGCTGGAAGGTCTGAATCATTTCCGATCAGGATCATCTCGTTCGGCTCCTGATCGCAAAACGTTCCTACATTGTACTCATCCAGAGTCAAATGAACCCATGCGTGGTTGCTTGAGCTCCAAACATGCAAAAGCGGTTCCTCTGTCTCGGGGGCAGGCTTGTCGTAGGCGATTAGGGCCACATTACGCAATGCCGCAATATCAAAGGCCAACTGGATGATGGTGTGCCGTGCCGGTACGACCAAAACATCTGCTGTGGACTCGACGCCGCTCGCACAGGTTGCGGCGCCTATAAAGACCGCCATAACAATGAGTACAAAACCCGACTTCATTATTTTTGCTTTGATCATACGTGCGCCTCCCTTTTTAAGTTTTGACTATTTCCCGAGAATCTTGCTGAATTCGCGCGTGAGCAATGGCAGAATTTCTAGTGCGTCCCCAACAATACCATAGGTTGCCACATCAAAGATGGGGGCATCTGGATCTTTGTTGATAGCGACGATGACATCTGCAGAAGACATGCCTGCCAAGTGTTGGATCTGTCCGCTGATGCCGCATGCAAAGTAGAGTTTCGGGCACACCGTCTTGCCGGTTTGACCAACCTGGTGCGAATAGGGAATCCAGTCTGAGTCTACAGCGGCACGTGAAGCACCAACACCCGCACCCAGAACCTTTGCAAAGTCCCGGATAATTTCAAAATTCTCCGGTTTTTGCAGACCCCGTCCTCCGGAGACTAGAATGTTTGCTTCGGCGATGTTGACGGTTGCTTCCTCTTCCGCGACGTAGCGAATACGCTTCGTTCTAGATTTCAGAATGGCTTCAGCCAGTTCCTTTATGATGACTTCGCCCACACGCGACGCATCCACCTCAGCCTCTTGCATGACCTTGTGCCGTACCGTCGACATTTGGGGGCGATGTGCTGGGGTCTCGATAGTGGCCATAATGTTGCCACCAAAAGCGGGGCGCGTCTGGAGTAGATTCTTTGTGTCCGGGTCAATTGCCAGAGCCGTGCAATCTGCAGTCAGACCCGCATGGACCGAAACTGCCACACGAGAAACGAGACTGCGTCCGACTGTTGTGGCCCCGAATAGGACGATACTGGGCTTGTGCTCTTTGATCAACTCGATCATGACGTTGGCATAGGGTTCATCTGAAAAGTACGCCAGCTCTGGACGATCAACGACGTAGACCTTGTCGGCGCCGCGTGAGATCAAATCTTGCGCTTTGGGTTCGATACCGGAACCGAGAAGAACGGCACAGAGCTCCATGTTCAGGTTATTTGCAAGCTTACGCCCTTCCCCGAGAAGTTCATGGGTTATGGATTCAATGTGCCCGTCAAATTGCTCTGCCATCACCCACACATTCTTGAATTCCTCAAGATTGTGTTGTGTTTCAACTTCGCGTTCGCGCAGTTCAATGGCATCAAATTTGCAGGCTTCCACACAGGCGCCGCAGACCGTGCACTTGGTGAGGTCGATCTTAGCAATGCGTTCGACCATTTCAATGGCACCAAACGGACAAACCTTCGTGCAAAGGGTACACCCTACACATTTCTCATCAATAACATAAATGGGGTCATTAGACATGATCGTGTTCCTTATGATGCAGCTTCGATGATGATATCTTTAAGCTTTTCGCCAAGCTGGCGGGCAATGTCGCCGGGTTCGCCCTCAAGCATTTCGCCCCCTTCGCGTGCGGGTGGGGTGAAAATTTTCACCACCTTGGTGGGGGAGCCATCCAGACCAAGCTTATCGTGTTCTGCTTCAATGTCTGCAGCCCCCCATGTTGTGATCTCTGCCTTGCGCGCCGCCATTTTGCCCTTAAGGGACGGCAAACGGGGCTCGTTGATTTCTTTGACGACCGTTAGAATGCAGGGGAGCGGTGACTCAATGGCTTCATAACCGCTTTCAAGCAGACGCTCTGCGACAATGCGGTTCTCTTCGATCTCTTCGATTTTACGAACATACGTGATCTGTGGTAAATCAAGATGGGTGGCTACGCCGGGACCGACTTGGGCGGTGTCACCATCTGAGGCCTGCTTGCCAAAGAGGATGACGTTGTAATCGCCAATCTTTTCGAGGGCCTTTGATAGCGTGTAACTCGTGGCCCATGTATCGCTGCCGGCAAAAGCGCGGTCCGAAACCAGAATGCCGGCGTTTACGCCCATAGAAATGGCTTCGCGCAAGGCGGCTTCAGCCTGAGGCGGTCCCATGGAGAGTGCCGTTACGGTGCCGCCCATACGATCCCGCAAACGGAGAGCCTCTTCAATTGCGTACATATCGAAGGGATTGATGATTGCCTCAACGCCTTCGCGCATCAGTGTGTTCGTTTCCGGATTAATCTTTACGTCATGCGAATCCGGAACCTGCTTAATACAAACGACAAAATGCATAAACCGATCCTCTGTAGGTACATATAAGGGAATTTCACAACTTCTTCGTACTATACCCCGCACGGTTGGCATTGCAAGCCCTGACGCACCGCAAATTGGTTGATTTTTGAACTCCAAATTGCCGATGGTGAGCGCGTCCTGGGAATACGGAGGGTGGCTTGTAGGGAGTGGATTGTGGGGTTGTAGCCGGACATCTTCCGTTTTTGGCTATGGCTCAAGCGAAGTCGGTATAGGGTATTTTCAGCAGGTAGTGATGTGTTTTGGTGTCGACTGCCACATAGAGCAGTTGCTCATCATCGGCGAGGAAGTCGTGCGGATAGCAGATCATGCGGCCGCCGCCATATTTGGCGGTGTTGTCGCCATCTACCTCGACCAGACGCTTGCGGATTGGTCATGTTGAGCCATTGTCTTCGCTGACCAGAGTTCGATACGTTTGCGGCCATAGGTCTGCTTCTCGTCGTCGGCAAATATGGTGTGGGATTCGTAGTCGAAGCGCAGGCCGTTTATGTTCATGGAGTATCTCTTTGCGGTTATTGGTGCTTGTGTGGCAGGCAAGCGAGTAGGTCTATGTTTCGCAACCATTTTGTGTCTGATGCTGAATATCATGTCATGTATGGCGCATGACAATTCAGGTCTTGTCAGCAGGTGGCGTAGGGAGTAGCACTTGTGGTCGAAGAAATTGGGTACAGGGAGATGCAGTATGGAAACGCGTTCGATTGCGGTGGACGGCTCGCCAGAGAAAGGTGAGGTCTGGCGTATCCATGGGCTTAACAATGCGGCACAACTGTGTATGAGGATGATATTTTTGAACAGGACATGGATGGTGTCTAAGCTGCGGAAGAGGTGAGCGAACCATGACTTCTGTAACGTCCCGTTCCGGCATTATTTTTGATATCAAAAAGTTTGCCATCCACGACGGACCTGGCATTCGTACTACTGTATTTCTGAAGGGGTGTCCTCTACGTTGTCTCTGGTGTCACAATCCAGAGTCGCAGAAGTTGGAGCGGGAGATTTCTTTCATTCCGGACAAATGCATTGGTTGTGGATGGTGTTTTGATAGCTGCCCTCAGCATGCCCACGAGTGGGTAGACGGCAAACACGTACTGCATCGTGAACGCTGTAAAAGCTGTGGCGTTTGCGCGGAGAAATGCTACGCCAAGGCTATTGAGATCATCGGTCGTGAAGCGTCTGTCGACGACGTCATCGGGGAGGTTTTGAAAGATCGGTCTTTCTACGAAAACTCGGGCGGCGGCATGACGCTCTCCGGGGGTGAACCCATGATGCAGTTCGAGTTCACGGCCGCTCTCCTGCAGGCGGCCAAGGCCGCTGGCCTGCACACGTGCCTGGATACATGTGGTTATGCACCGGCTGCTCGATACCTGGAATTGTTGCCTGATGTGGACCTTTTTCTGTACGATATCAAGGACACGGATTCCTTACGCCACGAGCAAAATACGGGGGTGCCCTTTGCTCCCATTCTGGCAAACCTGTATAAAATCGATGCAGCGGGCGGAAAAACGATCTTGCGATGTCCGCTGATTCCGGGGCTCAACACGGATGAAAAGCATCTTGCTGCCGTTGCTGAAATTGCAGAATCTTTGCAACATGTTACCGGGATTTCATTGCACCCCTATCACCCGCTTGGTCGTTCCAAGAGTGAGCATTTGGGAATTGACTATCTGCTTGAACACGACAGCTTTACGGACGAAGAACAGGTGGCGAGCTGGCTTTCCTGCATCGCCGCGCGCACATCGGTTCCCGTGACGAAGTAAGGGAATATCGAATCACGAGCACGGAATTATGAATATAGAAGTGGGACGCATATGTTTTAGAGAGGCGGTCCACGAAAGGCACGAAATGCGTGAAAGGTGTGTCCACAGTTGTGCGGCTTTTCTGCACTAGGCTCTGAACATGCGGCGGAAACGGCCGGGGCTCATTCCTACGTGTTTCTTGAATACTTTGGATAGGTGGTACTCGTCGTAGAATCCAACTTGCGGAGCGATTTCCTTGAGTGTGAGCCCGAGCAGGAGTTGGCGTCGAACGGCTTCCACACGCATTATGGTGAGTGCTTCCATGAGGGAGTGTCCTGCTTCGCGTCGATACCGGTGGCTTAGGCTGGACGGGCTCATGTTGAGGTGGCGGGCTGCGTCGGCAACCGTCAGTCGTTCGGGTAGGTGCGAGAGGAAAAACGCTTCTACTCTCTGCTGCAGGTTTCCTGCTGTCTGTTTTCGGCTGTTTACGCATAGGTTGTAATGTCCGCTCCCGGTGGCTTCAGCTCTGAGCAAAAGATTCAGAACTCGGAACAGCCGTTCTTGTGCCGCCAGAAAACGCTCCATCTCAGAGCCCTCGCCCGTGGTATGGAAGCTTAGAAGCGCTTCACGCAACACGCCGTCTGGATCATCAAAAATTGCCAGCCCATCGCGTGTATCGATACAGGCTCCCAAACCGGTCGCTTCGCCTCCGGCGAAAATGATCCAAGCTGACTTCAGTGGCAGGATCTGTTCGTCGGCACGTTCCCAATAGTAGGTTTCGGGCCGGTAGAGATGGCCTGTTGCGGCCGGGCGCTCGCGCCAGGCACGGCGGGAGCTAACCGTTTTGTACAAAGTACCAGCTGTCATGGTGTAGTCGAGGATCCAGTAGGGATGTCCTCCGCAGCGACTGCTTCCCATCTTCTGGCGCTCGGATACTGCACCCGAGACAACTCGCGGGCTGAACTCGCGGTAGTCCTTGCCGTCAAAAAAAAGTCCGGTTTCGTCCATGCTATGTGTTTGCTGAATTATACATTTTATTTGCACCATTAGCCATGGTGATACTCTTGTATCAGGGTATAAATGGAGGTGCAAGAATGGAATTTGGTTACTTTTTTAGGTGCATAAGCGAATGGGAGAGAAAAATGGCGATGGCAAGTGCGGCGGTCTTTGACGGGAAAACACGTGAGTTTCGGGTTGAGAGCTACGAAGTAGGACAGCCAGGTGCAGGTGAAGTGCGGCTGGGTCTTGAGATCAGCGGCATCTGTGGGACCGATATTCATATAGCTGAAGGGCGGCTGGCGATGCCAGCGCAGGATCTGATCATTGGCCATGAGTTTACGGGCCGTATCGAGGCGATTGGCGACGGGGTTACTGTTGACGGATTGGGCAATCCGCTTGCAGTCGGGGACGTGGCGGTTGCTTGTGTCGCGATCCCTTGTGGTCAGTGTTTCAACTGCAAGTGTGGCGAGACGGCAAGCTGTCTGGCCTTCGGTGTGACATACGTCAAGGATCCGGCTACGCCACCCCATTTTCATGGCGGGTACGGTGAGGTGCTTTTCAGCCCGGCGGCCAATTTGGTGAAAGTTCCTGAAGGTATCGATCTTGATTCCGTTGCTGCGCTGCCTTGTGCCGGTCCAACGTTGATTCGTGCGTATACCTATGCTGGCGGGTTGGAAGCTGGCGAGTTGGTTGTTGTACAGGGCGCCGGCCCATTAGGGCTTTTTGCCACCGCTTGGGCGGTCGCGGCGGGGTGTACGGTCGTGGTCATTGGTTCGGGCTCCAACCCGCAGCGGCAGACGCTGGCGCGGGAGCTCGGAGCACATACGGTTCTTGACTACCGTGTGGACACAGAAGCAGACCGCTTAGAGGTTGTGATGAAGTTGGCGGAATCGTTGGGACGAGGCAATGGCGCTGACGTTGTGGTCGAGACAAGTGGTTCACCGAAAGCGATTCCGGAGGCGCTCAACCTGGTCCGCACGCGCGGTCGCTACATTGTGCCAGGCCAGTATTCGGCCAGCGGTGCCGTCGAAATCAACCCCGAGCTCATTACCTTTAAGGCAATTCGCATTACCGGCAGTGGCCAGTACCAGCTCTCGGACGTGGGCGCGTATGTTGACTTTGTGGCAGGGCATGCCGACATGGCGGCACTATTTGCCCAGTGCATCAGTCACCGATACAAGGTCAATGAAATCCAGCAGGCCATCGCTGATGCCAAAGAGGGGCGGTCAATTAAAGGGGCGTTCGTGCGATGAAGACGCAGGGCTTAGAAAACTGGCGGGATTTCAACCGGCAGTGGCCGAAGCAAGGACGTTACAACCACAGTTTCTACTGGCAGGGTGACGCCTACCGGACGGAAGCGGCGGGCACGGTTGATTGCCAGGGCAGGGCGAGGGCGTTGGCGCATGCGCTGACGAACGTAGCTGCGGAGTTGTTACCCGGCGAGTTGCTGGGAGGGAGCAGGCGTGGCTACTGCTTTATGCAGGAGTTGCCGGCCGGCGTAACGACTGCTGACTACGATAATGCCATTGCCGCGGATGAGGCGCGTGGTCGTCGTACCTTCACAGCAGGTTGGGATCACACTACGGCCGACTACGAAACGCTCCTGGCTATTGGTATTGGCGGTCTTCGCAAACGTGTGGCCGATTCGGGAGAGGAGCATGAGGGGGCCCCGGAGCGGCTCGCTTTCTTGGAAAGCATGGACACTGTTCTGTCTGCACTCGTCGATTTCATTGGCCGCTTTGCGGCTTCTGCCCGTCGACAGGGCAGAGCGGAGTTGGCGAGCATGCTTGAGCACATCAGGACGCAGCCGCCGCGTGATTTTCTCGAGGCCGTCATGCTCGTGCATTACGTGAACCTTGTTTTCGTGATTGAGCGGCGCTATGCGCAGTCTCTGGGCCGACTTGATCAATATCTCTTGCCTTTCTACGAAGCCAGCAAAGCCAATGGGGTAAGCGATGAGGAGATGCTCGAGATTCTCTGCTGGTTGTGGACCAAGCTCGCCGAGCTGGAGGAAGTAAGCAACATTTGTATCGGCGGGCTGACTGCTGCTGGCGAGGACGCGACGAACGCGCTGTCCTACCTGTGTCTGGACGCGACAGACCGTGTCCACAGTCCTTCTACGAATCTGTCGGCGCGCCTTCATGATGGCACGTCGGATGACTTTCACAGAGCTTGCTGGCGTTTGATTCGTACAGGTATCGGGTTCCCCGCGCTTTTCAACGACCATGTTACCGTGGCCGGGCTGATTACGCATATGGGGGTGCCCGAAGAGGCCGCGCGGCAGTATGCTATGGCGGGGTGTGTTGAAACCATTCTTCCTGGCCGACAGCCGGCCTGGTCGGACAGTCGTTTCAACATGGGTAAGGTACTGGCGGACTTTATGGCGTCAGTCGCTCCGGAGGGGTTCTCTTCCTACGATGAATTTGAGGCCGCTCTCTTCGACCGTTTCCGGAAACAGATTCGTGAACATGTGAATATGATCAACGTGGCGATCGCGAAGTTTCCTATCGCCAAGTTCGCCGATCCATTTCTCTCGGTGTTGATGCGGGACTGTATCGGTCGTGCTCGTGACGTTAATAACGGAGGCGCGGAATTCCCCCGCCTGCACGGCGTGGCGGCCGTTGGCTTGGCTACAGTAGCGGACAGCCTTGCGGCAATTAAACGTGTGGTCTTTGAGGATTGCCTCTTCGGTTTGGCCGAGGTGCGGGATGCATTGCAGGCAAACTTCGCCGACCGGGAACCTATGCGTCAGGCGCTACTGAATTGGGCGCCCAAGTACGGGAATGCTGATGACGAGGTTGACGCCATTGCGGCGCGGTTAGTGGAAGAGGTGTCAAGCGGGTGTCTGGAAGAAGACCTTGCGGTGGTCGGCGGCGGGAAGTTTGTATGCCTGATGGCAGCGAACGTTTCGAACATCGGCTTGGGCGCTGAGGTGGGAGCTACTCCAGACGGGCGTCAGGCGGGGCGTCCCCTAAGTGATGCCGCCTCTCCGCATTTTGGGCGCGACCGGCTGGGCCCGACGGCATTTCTACGCTCGGTGGCCACACCGGACTACGAGAAGTGTTTCTGCGGTAATGTGATCAATATGAAGTTTGATCCCGATACGTTTCAGGGCGAAGAAGGGATCGAGCGGTTGTTGCCGGTCAGCAAGATAATGGTGAAGGACCGTATTCCGGAATTGCAGTTCAACTTCAGTGGCAACGAGCAACTCCTGAAGGCGCAGGAGAATCCGGAAGAATACGGGAACCTTGTCGTGCGTGTAAGCGGATTTTCCTCCTACTTTGTGACGCTCGATCGTGAGGTGCAGGAGGACGTCATTCGCCGACGCATGAATGCGGCCGTGTGAATCCTTGGCCCTGTTGACACCCGCTTCTGACCTTCCCTCAGTTCCATACAGGGTTGCATCCCTTCCAAGCGTTCGTAGTCGAAGACCAGGCTGTGTTATTGCTGCTTGTGTAACAGGCACGCGAAGCGTCCATATTCTGTGCTTGATGCTGAAGATCACCTCATGCAGGCTACAGTGACAATCTGGTGGAGGATGCTAATCCCTCGGGCAGAATATTCCGGTTAGAGAATTCGGGTATTGCAGCGGTTCCAAATTAGGAAATCTTCGAGTTGCGGGAGGGGCTTCGGACATGA
>CAZNWT010000143.1:0-9800 GCA_964576795.1 uncultured Victivallales bacterium | reverse complement strand
GTAGACTACGCTTTGTCAATGGTAGTGCCATCGTGGTGCTACCTGAGTAGTTACCACAGAACAGAGAAATGCCACACTATCGTGTGCCGCGCAAACGCGTTACCCGAAGTGTGATTTAAACATTCGCCGGGAGAAACAATGGATACGCTTTCACTTTACCCGCTTGATTCGCGCTGCGTCCTGCTGACCAACCTCGTCTGGGACCGGGATGCGCGAGGCGAGCCCTGCCTGGAACGCCAGAAGCTCTGGATCCGCTTTCCGGCCCCCGTCGCGGCTTGTGGGCTGACCGCCGTGTTCGGCGCACCCGTGGGCCGGGTGAGGATTGAGACAGCGTTGGATGAGGCTGGCTCCACTTGGCGACTGCTGGCTGGCGTCGACATGCGTGTTTCGCACCACGCGGTTCAGTGGCCAGAGCAGTTGTTGACGAACATCCGGATCCATGTGGTCGAACCGGTCGCACCTTGCTTTCCGCTCGACTACTACTTCCACAGCCTGCAGTTGCACACAGATGCCGCTGCACTGGCCGAGCTGCCACTGCCCGATTCGCTGGCGCCAAGCGTGCCATTGGAAGATTGCAGCCCTGACGTTGTGGAGCGATTTGCCGGTCACGCCGAAGTCCATGTCAACGAGCGACTGGGGCTCTGCCATGACAGCCCGCAGACCAATCGGTTGCAGGTCGTTTCCCGTCCAGCAGCGATGTCATTCACGTCGTCGATTCTCAGCATGGGCTTCGACCGCATCCACGCCCGTGTGACGCAGTTGGGATGGGACACCTACGGGCAGGACCGGGCAACGGCCAACCTGCTGTCCACGGCCCATACGCAGGGCGCTTTCCCCGTTGTGATGCGCGATGGCCGCCGCAGTTCCTCCGAGTCTTGCGGCGGACGCCTCGCGATCAGCGGACGCACGGTGCGCTACCTCGACATTCGCCCGGTTCCTGAGCTCACGTGGAACTATGCCTTTACCGTTCGCGAGCAAGGCTTCTCCCTAGAATTGGAGTGGGACTGCACGCAAACATTTTGCGCCAGTGAGTTGGCAGCCTTGCGCCTGCCGTTCGATCTCTACCAGTCGGTGACGAACGTGCTGGCCATGCCAGAAACCACGGGACCGTCAGGACTGGTGACGCTGCCGTTGGTGATCAATGCCCCGAATCATGGCGTCATGCGCGTCAAAGTGCGCAAGGACGCGGACAGTGCACCGCTGTTCGCCCGGATTCTGCCGCTACGCACCCGCGCCGAGTTGTGGCTGGACCTGATTCCCGGCGCCCGGCCACTGCCCAGCGGCGTCTTCGAGATGCCGGCAGGCAGGGGGCGCGTGACTCTTGATTTCGAATTGACGCGGATTTTTCCTGCCGCCAGCCAGGATCTGTTCAGTAGGTGGCATCTGCCACCGTTCTATTCCTTCGCCGAGCGCGAGAACGTGCTGGGGCCGTTGTGCAACGCCTGGCTGACCGGGCTGGCGTTTAGGCCCGACCTTGGGCGCTTCGCCAACAACTCCGTGGCCGACTCCGCTGCACTCTGCGCGCCTTACTATGCGGACATCGCGGCTTATACGCCGATGCTAGCCGACGGGTTGGATCCGCGCCAGTTCATCCGCTTCGCCGCGGAACAGTACCTGCGCGACATGGCTGGCAGCGCCGAATACTCCAATTGGAAGCACTGGCCAATGGTTGCATCGGGCCTTATTGACTGCGCCTGGCTCTATGTTGCCGCTTCAGGTGACTGGGAGTGGGCGCGGCGCTGGCGGGAACCGATCCGCTTTTACACCAAGGCACTGCGCCAAATCGAGTACCAGGGAAGCGGGCTGGTGGCCTCGGACTACTCCGGAGTGCCCGAGGATCCGGGTCACATGGCCGCCTGCTGGTGCGACAGCATCCGCTCCGGTCATCTCGAATCGTACGTCAACGCGCACGTCTTCCGCGGCCTGGGCCGTGCAGCCGATCTGCTGGAGAGGCTAGACGATCGTTCGGGGGCGGAGTCTACGAGGGGCATGGCCTTGCGGCTGAAAGCCGCCTTCATGCCCGCGTTCTATGACCCGCAGTCAAAGCAGATTGTGCAGTGGGTGGCGCGTGACGAACGGGAGTTTGGATTCCGTTCGCACATGCACCTCGGGGCCGCGGTGGCGCTGGGGCTTGTTCCAGACGATCTGGCCCGCGACCTGCTCCATGACTACCTCGCCCGACTGGCCGCGACCGGCTTCACACACTACGAGTGGGGACTGCCCATCTTCCTGGAGCCGGTGCCGGCGGTCTGCCACAACAACTGGAAGGGCAAGGGAGTCGAGCCCGACGGAAGTGACCAAGTCGGCATGTATCAGAATGGTGCCATCCATGCGCACCAGACATACTATATCCTCCAGGCACTCTATAAGGTGGGTATGCGCCACGAAGCGAACGAGCTGTTCACAAAGATGACGCCGCTTGTGCGGTGCGGCAAACTCTGCGGCGGGCTGCATTCCGGGCTGGACTGGCGGCATCCGGCCGACGGCAGCGCGGCCGGCTACGAAGGGTTGCTCGCCGAACAGTTCCATTTCCTCCTGGCGGCCATCACGGGCTATCTCGGTTGCGAGCTGACCATTGACGGACTCACCATTCGTGGCCCCAATACCGAACGCATCCGCAACCTCAAACCAAATTTCGCACGCATGTTCGAGAAGCATGCCGTATCCGGAAGTGGCGCAACATGAAAAAGATGCGGCAGCCAGTAGTGCTTCACGCTGCGCCTCAAGATTCTGTTTCCAGAGCCCCCTCCCGACAAGCCCTGCCGGGATCACGGTAAGTAGTTGATGCTAAACAACATAACTCTGCCTGAACCTCCAAGAACTGGTCTTAGAGCCATTTGTAGGAGTCATTTCGGGGAACTTCGGGGTCAAACCTTGAAATTGATTTTAGATTGACGACGTACTGTTGTAGGGTAATCTGCACATTATGGTACGAAAGCTGAGTCTGCAGGACGAGGGCACAATCTATCATCTCACGGTCAGGGGAAATGGTCGCCAGCAGATCTTCCTTGGAGACAATAACCGTGAACGTCTGCTATGGCGACTTGGCGAAAGCTCTGAGATGCTAAAGTCAATTTCAATTCTGGTGAAAAAAAACATGCGGCGGGGTGTGCGCCTTAATAATCGTTATAGAAACAGTTAAAATCATGCTGAAGGGGGGGGGCAGCAGAATCCAATTTCAAGGTCTGCCCCAAAAGATAAAAACAAGGAGTAATACGAATGAGAACAAAGAAAATCATGGCGACGATGACGATGTGTTTGGCCTTGGCTATGACAGCCAACGCCGACCTGAAGGTGGCGGGGATTTTCGGATCCAATATGGTACTGCAACGGGAGATGCCCGTTCCCATGTGGGGTTGGTCCGAGCCGGGCGAGAAAATCACGGTTGAGTTCAAGGGCCAGAGAAAGGAGGCCGTCACCGGCAAAGACGGCAAATGGCGACTCATCCTCGATCCCATGAAAGCGGATGCCAATCCCGCCACGCTAGAGGTCCGTTCCGGCAATCCTAAATCCGGCATCGCAAGTCTGAAATTGGACAACATCCTCGTCGGCGAGGTGTGGCTCTGCGCCGGCCAGTCGAATATGGGCATGGCCCTCAAGCAATGCACCGAAATAGCCGAAAAGGAAATCGCTGCGGCCGACTATCCAACCATTCGTCAGTTCGGCAACGAGCACATTTTCGACGGCCGGGCGCCGCGGAAGGATAACAAGGGCGTGTGGACGGTGACAACGCCCGCCGTGGTGGGAGATTTCGGCGCCGTGCCCTACTTCTTTGCCCGCAGCCTGCAGCAGCGGCTGAAAGTTCCCGTGGGTATGCTGTCAATTGCCTACGGCGGCTCGCGCATCGAAGCCTGGACCAGTCACGAGGCCCTGCTCACGATTCCGCACGGTCAGGAGACGATCACCGAGTGGCGGGGCAAGGCCTATCGGCGTCCCCTAGGCCACCCATACAAAAACATCACCGGCAATACGGATACCCCCGGTGGTAATCCTGCCATGCTAGACCACGGGGACTACCCATCCGCCATCTTCAACGGCAAGGTGGCGCCGCTGGTGCCTTTTGCCATTCGCGGTTTTCTCTGGTACCAGGGCGAAAACAACAGCGCCGATGGGTCATTCAACCAATACGCCGCTGTCATGCCGCTGATGATCAGCGACTGGCGCAAGCATTGGGGGCGCGACGACATGCCGTTCATCATGACGCAACTGCCCAACATTGGCGGCGAGGGTGATGCCTGGCCGATCCTTAGGGAAGCTGTTCTCAATACCACCCGCTCGACCTCGAACACTGCCATGGCCGTGACGATCGATGTCGGCGATCCGGACAACATTCATCCGAGAAACAAGCCGCCCGTCGGCGAACGCCTGGCTCTAGCAGCCCTCCATCTCGCCTACGGTCGCGATTTAGTTTATAGCGGCCCCATCTTCACGGCAGTGAAATTCGGCGACGACAAGGCGACGCTGAGCTTCGAACACATCGGCGGCGGGCTCGTGGCACACGACGGCAAACTCCGCGAGTTCACCATTGCCAGCGAGGATAGGAAGTTCGTTCCCGCCAAAGCTGAGATCAAGGGCAAACAAGTGATCGTGCATAGCCCGCAGGTTGCGAAGCCTGTCGCGATTCGCTATGGATGGTCCATGAACCCCGCCTGCAATCTGTACAACAAGGAGGGCTTGCCCGCCTCGCCTTTCCGGACCGACACCTGGATCAAACCTCCCATGGGCTCCCACATGGGCGTCTGCCGCAAGAACAACCATTCGGAAATCCGGATCATGCCAGTCGAGAAGTCGGTCACGATCAACGGCAAGCTCAACGACTGGGACCTTTCCGGCGCAATCTTCATGCACATGCACGCCTTCGACAAGGACACTTACAACTGCCGGGCCGCCCTCATGTACGACCGAAAAAACCTCTACATGGCCTGTCACATCAAAGATCCCACGCCGATGAACAACCAGTACCGCATCGATGAGGCCGACTACGCCTGGAGCGCTGACGCGGTCCAATTTCGCTTCTATTCGGATCCGGAGAAGCGTTCCGAGATCGCGGTGTGGCGCGATTCTCCGGAGAAGAAAGATGCCGCGGAACAGAGGAAGATCTCCCACATCACGGCTTGGTATTCGACGCCGGACAAGAAGTCCGGCTTCCAGATCTGCCACACGCTCAACTACCGCGACAGCCAAGTCAATCCGGAAGGCGTTGAGGGCGCCTACCTGTGCGATGCGGACGGTCAAGGGTACACGCTTGAGTACCGGATTCCATTCGCTCTGCTGCGTGCGCCGCGTGCCTACAAGCCGGGTGATCGTATCCAAGTGCAGTTTCATGTTCACTGGGGCCGCAGCGACGGTCGGAGATTGCTCAGCGCTATGACCGACCTGACCAACCCGAAAGGCTTCAATCCCAAAGGCGCATGGGACGCCGGCTACCACGGACCGATCGGGTCCGGCATCGGAATCTTTCAATGAGATACGAACAGTGGCTGCAAGGACCCTATCATGACTAACATGGAACTCTGTTATGGCGACCACAGCCCGACCGACACCAGGTGCGCGCAACGCCAATCTCGTGCTCGAGGAGGCGCGCGATATTGAAAGGAGTCGTTGTCACCTTAATGCCCCCGTGGGAGAAATTCAGGGATAGGCACAGGAATCAAGGGACGGCGTTAGTGATGTGGTTGGCGAGGCTATGTACGGGGTTGACGCTGAAAGATATTGGTGAAGTGGCAGGAGAATATCTATGGTTAAGTTGGTGACTCAAGGTTGTATATCAATCCTGCTGGGAACGATTGTTGGGACAAACGCCATGGCCAATACTGTCACACTTATAGTCTCAAAGGACGAAACTCAGATCTATAAGAACAACTTCACGTCTCTGCCGGAAGCCATAGAACATTCAAGGCAATATCGCCACCCGATAAAGAAAGTGATCCGAGTTGCAGATGGCAAACACTTCCTCGAGAAATCGCTCGTATTGGACAAACGGGACTGTGGGCTGACGATCGAAGCGCAGCAAGGCTCAAGACCCATCCTCTACGGCGGACGTCGCGTGACTGGTTGGAAGCTTGAGGGCCCAAAGTTCTGGGCGGCAGATATCCCGCAGGTAAGTGCAAGCACTTGGGATTTCAGAATGCTGGTCGTCAATGGCCGATTCTGCGAGCGTGCCCGACTCCCTGAGTCGGGCTTCTTCCAGAATCGGAACACGTGGAACGTGCCATGGATGAGCACAACCGGGGGAGGATGGAAGCGGAAGCCGACCCCAAAAGAACTCACAACCATGGTCTATGATCCAAAGGATCTGGAGCCATTGCTCAACGTGAAGAACGCGGAACTCACAGTCTACCATATGTGGGATGAGTCTGCGGTCGGTGTTGCGGCCATTGATAAGGGAACTCACACATTGACCTTCAGTAATCCGTCAGGTCACCCACCAGGGGCATTCGGCGTCCACAAGTATGTGGTGTGGAATGTTCGGAGCGGGATGACAAAACCGGGCCAATGGTATCTTGATCGAATGCGTGGCAAAATTGTGTATTGGCCCCTGCAGAACGAGATCTTGAATGACTCCGAAATCATTGCGCCAACAATGGAAGCCATCATCCAAATCAACGGAAGTAAGGACGCACCTGTCCGGTCCGTAGTGATCCGCGGCTTGACTTTTTCAGTCTCGAATACCCCGCTCAAGTCGGGTGGATTTGGCGCGGGCACGTTTGACGGTGCGGTACACGTAACATTCGCACACGACTCAGAACTTGCGGATCTCACTATCGTCAACGTTGGCGGACAAGGCATCAAGGAGACCGGCAGTATGGGCCTTCGTATCCAACGATGCCACATCCATCACACTGGAGCTTGCGGGCTCAAGTTCGGACAGGGCGACAAGACTGTAGAGGACAACCACATTCACCACGTGGGCATCACTTACCCCAGCGCCATAGCCCTTTGGGGTGGCGGGAAGAATGGAAAAGGAAGTCGGATTGCACACAATGATGTTCACCATGTGCCATACACCGCCATCGCCTCCGGCGGAACAGGTCATAAGATTGAGTCCAACCTTATTCACCATGCCATGCAGAAACTCCACGACGGCGCCGGCATCTACATAACGTTCTGCAAGGATATTGTCCTGCGGGGAAATTTCATACGTGACATCGTCGATACGGGAGGCTACGGGGCATCCGCCTACTACCTGGACGAGCAGGCAGAGAACTGCCTCGTGGAGGGCAATATCGCGCTCAATGTCGCACGTCCCTCCCACAATCACATGGCGAAACAGAACACCATTCGGAATAATGTCTTCCTCCATAGCGGCAACATGACTCTCACATTCCTGAAATCTTCCGGCTATGTGTTTGAGGGGAATATCCTTCAGGCGGCTGGCACGATTTCCATCAAGAACCCCGACGCCATCAACCGAATGGAGAAGAACGTTGTCTTCAGCGAAAAGGAGGCAATGGCAGGAGTGAAGGGGGACAGTTCTCTTGAGGACCCGCATATCCGGCATGACGGCTTTGGCAAAGTCACTTTCGGTGCAGATTCGATCGCTGCACAACTGGGCATAAAGACAGTTGATGTCAGTGGTGCTGGCGTCCGGAAGCGAGAACGGTGATGTCCGTGGCGATTGAACATTTGGGGATAAGAAGCCGGTAACACAATATAATAACAAAGTGGTGAATTGTGAACATAAAACCAGACTTATTAACATTTGAGGATAGTACTGTCGTGAAAGCCGAAAATTGGTCAAAACGACGAGAAGAATTGTATGATTGCATTATCCAGCGGGAATATGGAGGCATGCCGACGGATGATGTTGAAACGCAAATTGTATTGCGTGCTAGAGGCAGCATCAACAATAGTGCATGGCCGAAGGGGACGACCTATAGTACCTACGAGCTACATATCTGTTTTGCTGATCACCGTCAATTGTCACTAACTCTCTCTCTCTGGTATCCGCCTGGAAAGGGACCATTTCCTGTGGTTCTTGATGGAGATGGTTGCTGGCATTACTTCAATGACGAAGTGATTCGACAGGTTGTCTGCCGTGGCAACATTGCGGCTTCATTTGATCGTACCGAGGTCGCAGCAGACAATAAGGATTGCTATCGAGAAACTGGTTTATATCGTTTGTTTCCTGACGCAGTCTATGGTGTTCTATCAGCTTGGGCATGGGCCTATCATCGTTGCATTGATGCCCTTTACAGCCTTGAATGCGTCCGCACCGATGCCATTGCTGTAACCGGACATTCGCGTGGTGGAAAAGCTGCGCTTCTCGCAGGTGCCACGGATAAACGAATCGCTGTCACTAATCCAAACTGCTCGGGGATTGGCGGTGCGGGCTTACACCAATTGAAAGCAAAAGGGAGTGAAATAATAAACAGTTTCTTCAGTAGCGGTAACATCTTCTGGTTTAGCAACGAATTTGCAGCGTTTCGTCACCGGGATGCAGAGCTTCCCTACGATCAGCATTTCATGCACGCGATGGTTGCGCCACGCCGACTGCTGTTGACTGATGCATATGAAGACGCCGGGGCCAATCCACAAGGAACTTATGTGGCATGTCAGGCGGCACGCGCAGTATATGACCTACTCGGAGCACAAAAGACTATCAATTGGGTTATGCGGGAAGGAGGCCATTCACATGATCCTGCTGATTACATTTCCTTGCTCGACTTTATGGACAGAGATCTGCACCAACGTACTGTCAAACGAGAGTTCCAACGAGAGCTGTTTCCTGACGTGGAAACTTATCTGTCAGCTCCCTGAAGTTTCCAGAAAGAATGCTCCGGTCGGCAGCGCCTATGTGTGCTATTGTGTTCGAATAGTAGGCATTTGATTCAAACTGCTGCTCTTCGCTTTGTTGAGGAGCATGAGGTCGTTGATGGATTCTAAATGGCTGAGATCCGAGAGAACTCGGTTTTGAATCGCAGCCTCAAGAATGGCCTTCGCGACGTAAAAACCAAGCGAGGGCGATTTGCCTGAACTCCGTATATTCGAAACCGACGAGTTTTTAAAGCGTCTCAGCAAGCTGTCATCTCACGACGCCACCTTCTTGAGACGGAAGCTTGATTCCTTTTTCTATCCACAACTCAAGTCCGAGCCCTTCTGGGGTAACAACATCAAGAAGCTTCAGGTGTATATCCCTGACACCCGGCGCTATAGAATAGAAAAGTTCAGGCTTTTTTATGTGGTCGACCAAGAAGAGTGGATTGTCTACATTCTCACTATTGACGATCGAAAAGACGCTTACAGATAAGACAATAGAGGGAATAACAATCGCCACGAACGTATTTTCTGAAAGCTGCGCTTTCAGCAAAACGCTCAGGCGCACGTTCGGTCGAAAAAGGAGATAGGCAACAACATGAATAGTAGAGAACGGATAAAGGCTATCATTGCAGGCGAACCTGCAGACCGTTGTGGTCTGTGGATTGGTAATCCACATGGCGACAGTTGGCCGGCCTTACATGCGTATTTCAATACCAACACCGAAGAGGAACTGAGGTGCAAACTGGACGATGATTTGCGCTGGATATGCCCCCAATTCTTTCCAGACGCGTACAAGGATCCGAGCGGATATGGTATGTTTGACGAAGGGTTGAGCAAGAAGCGACACGGGCAGGAAGGCCCCCTAGCAGATTGTGAAGACGTGCAAGAACTGGAATCTTTTCCTTGGCCAAATCCTGATTACCTCTCCTTCGACCAGTGTCTGGCGTCACTGCGCGCAGCCGGAAATGTCTATCGGGCCAGCGGGTTCTGGACCTGTTTCTACCACAACATCATGGACCTCTTTGGGATGGAAAACTACA
>CAZNWT010000142.1:0-9928 GCA_964576795.1 uncultured Victivallales bacterium | reverse complement strand
CGCCGTAGCACGAAGTGCGAAGGAGGAAGGCGCTCTTTCGATTTGGGCAACACACGGTGTAGCTTTGACTTCTGTCCACACCTGCTCTAACGTTCTGTCTCATGATTCACAACACGATAGAGATAATAGGGAGCCCTTATGAAATCATCATTGCGTCACCTCACACTGCGTGCCACGGCCCTAACGCTTGGACTCGCAATTTCATCCACATTCGCAATGACAGCACAACAGATTTCGGTTGTTCCCGGAGCAGATGCGGTAGGCAGCATCGCCCTCAAGGCATTCAATGCTGCCCCAGTTGTTAAAAAGAAACGTGCGACTGGCAACGACGAAGCAATACCATGGTCGGCAATGACAGCGGCCAAAAGGGCACGTTTTGAAGTAGCAACAGGGCTTGCAGAAGACGACATCATTGCCGCAGCATTTTCCTGTGACATGGATACACTAGACTTGGATGCAGACACTTCTCGGGGCCGCAGCTCATCCCTAAGGGGTTTGGTTGCAATTCAGGTTTCCAAAGCGATCTCCATAGACAAACTCAAAACAGCCATCAAACTCGAATATGGAACACAGGACCTTGCCGGGGTAGCTGATGTCGCAATCGGAAAGCAAGTTGGACTGAAAGTCAACGCATCTAAACCTTCCGATCCAGACATCTACCTCACCCTCACGCCGGATGGACATATTGTACTCATCGCACTCAACACCGAATCTCTCGCAGCGGCTCTTGATCGCGCAGCATCCGGATCACTTGTCCGGGAGCCTTCCGGTTTAACGCAAATGCGGCGAGCCTTGTCGGGATCACAGATTCAAATGGCTTGTATCATTCCAACCCGTGCCAGAGAGTCTATGCAAGCGAAAATAGACGGCATGCGTCAGCAAATGTCACAGAACCCCGGTCTGGCAATGGTTATGGGATTTACGCAACTCTTCAAAGGAATCAAGAGCCTTTCCGTTGGGCTAAGTGTAGATACTGACGCAACGCTGAAACTGGCTGGAGAACTGGGCAGCGAGCAAGAGGCACTTCAGGCAAGCGTTCTGCTTGAAACCATGGTCATTCCCCTGATTCTAGCACAGGCGGCGACTGCAGGAGTTGGCGAAAAAGCCTCTGAACTCGGCAAAAACGTTTCCGTAAAGAGCCACGAGGCAACGCTTCAGATTCAGGTAACCATTCCTGAAGATCAGATCATGGGCAAAGCAAAGACCACGCCGACGGTCCAATAGAACCGGGGCGCCAATCTGACGCGAAACTAGGCCATTTTCTTAGCGTTTTCGCTCCCCGTAGCCTCGCGCGCCAGCGCGTGGATTTTCTCGACTGTTAGACAACGGCTATCCACCGGCTAACGCTGGAGGCTACAAAGACGTTACTCAAACAGTACTCCGGTAACATAGATTATAGCGCAACAGGGGATTTCGGGCCCAAGTCAGAGCATTTCGTTCGGTAACATTTTTATAGCGCAATGCGCGTGCCCTTTTGTTCTTGGCAGGGATGTGACAGGATGGTAAAGATATCCACAAGTTTGGAATGGAAAAATGGTTTTTCTGCTCCATTTAATCAATCCATAGGAGGGTTACAGATGAAAAGGTTTGTTGTATTTGGGGCCGTTTGCGCGTCTCTCGTAGTTACGGCCAGCGCGCAACTTAGCGAGCTGTTGCCTATCGCCGCCAACGCTGACATTGCGAATGGACCATCGCTGTCGGTCGATGCCGGAATCTGCACTGCAAGTGACTTCACTGGCTTCGGCGTTCGCGCGCAGTACAAGCTGTCTGATGACTTGGCGGCATACGGCACGATTGTAATGCCAGAAGACGGCACCGGTTTTGGCGGCGGTATACTCTACGCCTTGGGTGTTGATCTGCCCGTCAGCTTGGCTGTGCGTGGTGGCATTGGCTACTGGAGCCAAAGCGAGGGTCATATTGATGTCAGCATCTTGGACGTCAACGGAGCCCTGGTTGCAAGTGGCAGCCTCGATGAAAAAGTCTCTGGATTGGGCTGGTACGCCAATGTAGGACTCCACTACCTCATGTGGGAAGCCGGCCGCTATGATGACACTGAAACGGCATTTCAATTCGGCGGTGGCATTACATACGCCGTCACGGATATGGTTACTGTATTTGGGGGAGCCGATATCGTAACTGGGGACTTTATCGACGAGACCTTCATCGGCGGTGGTGTCAGAGTGGCATTGGGTTCACGCTAGATTCAGACTCATAGAATTTCGGAAGGGGCCGTTGCCGTTGTGGCAAAGGCCCCTTTCCTTTTTCTATTCCTCGTAGGCGCTGAACCAGATTCTGGTCAGGTGCTTCTTCTCTCTTTTGATCATGGCCTTCTTTATCGCCACAATTGCATCTGAAATAGGCTCCATCAGGTCTTGTTCCTCAAAAGCGGTGATCGCAGGTTCTTCGATCTCAACCAGGCAAGAGCGGGCCGTGCACTCAAGATCCTTTTCTATCATATGATTGCCGAATAAGTCATGCCCCGACGAATGTCAGGGTCATTTCGGGACGAACTGGGGGCAGAGTACCATAGCGAATAGCGTCGCCGTCGGCTGGACTCTTTGAGTGGAAACGGTGGGAGCAAAAGTACTATTCAGGGATGACCCTTTGCGCGAAACAATGCCGAGGGTTAATCTGGAGTAATAATGCGCTATTGCAGGCTACTCATCCACTCAATGACGTTGGGGGCATCTTTGTCATGAGGAGCGAGGTCAAGGAAGCGCTGATAGTGGTAGAGCGCTTTCTTAGCATTGCCAAGATTGTCATCATAGAGAATGCCCAGATTGTAATGCACGCCAGGATCATCCGGACCAAGCTCTAACGCCTTCATAAACTCAACCTCGGCCTTTGTATACTGCTTGCCTGCCTTATAAATGCAGGCAAGATTGTAAGCCAATGTAAGCCTGTCCTGCCGAGTTGACTCCTGAGCATTACTGAGCTCGACCTTAAGATTGGCAATCTCGGCAGCCTTGGCAATTGAATCCGATTGCAATGTCGCTTGGGATTTCTCCAATTCGCGTATTCGGGAGTTCATGCTTCGCGAAACCACTTCGAGCTTCGAACGCGCTTCGTCACGCAGAGCTAAGGCTTCAGCAATTGAAGGCCCCGCATCCGCTTCAGAGGATGCGTCTTCCGAAAGAGCTCGTAGTTCTACAAGCTCTTTATCTTTCGCTGCAAGGGCAGCATCACGATTCCGAATCTCATCCAGAAGCTCTGTGACACCACCTTGAATCTCAAGCGCAATCAGCTCATCAATATCCTGCGCACGCGCAGTGCTTCCAACAACAAGCCCTAAAACCAACGACAACATGCAAGAAGTACAGAATAAGTGTTTCATAGCAGCGAATACTACACCGCCACCCCGCACATTGTCACGGGGATATTTATCGCTTAGCTTCTGTCTCCATGTAACCCGTTTGGACGGTATACCAAGATCGAGTTTTAGCTCGGTCCTGTCCGCCTCTTTTCCTGTCATAGATATTTCCATCCATCAGACCTTTGCATTCAGTGACGAGCGCAGTACAAACAGCTCATTCCCGTCAGCCTGATGTGCCTTGACGGTGAATCCACCAAGCAGTAGGGCGGATGCCATCATGATATGTCAAATGCAAATAGCCGGACCTGCTCCGCACCCCAGGTTTTCGTTGGCGTCAGACGAATGGCCTGCGTTTCTGTCTCAAGCAGAACGGAAACGAGTCGCTGGTAGTTATTGGTGCACTCATGGATGGTGGTCCACGTGCCATCCACCGCTTGTGCCTCGAGGGTAAAGGCCCTGGTCAGGGCCGACGGCACCTGCCATGGCGGTGCATCAAGACTGTAGTAGTGGCGCATGTTCTTGGCCGTCGCGTTTATGGACCAGCCAGGGTCAGAACGGTTGAGATCGCTGTCGAATACGATCCGGGCCTGTGCGACAGGACGGGGCGTATTGAAAGTATAGGTTACACTAGCCCCTACAGGAGCCTGCCAGGCGTTGGCGGCGGCGCCCACAGGTCGATCGATACCGTTTCGCAAAGGCTCAGGATCGCCTTCCGTTGCAGTCAGTCCAGCCTGTTGCGAGAGCGAGGGAACACGACGCGCATGCCACGGCAGATAGCAGTCATCTTCCATCAGGGTCTGCTGTAACTCGGCCAGCCGCTCGCCCTGCACCTCGCGCGGTGAGACGCCGTCACGCACGGCAATGGCCGCGGCCGTACCCACGGCCTGTCCCATAATGGAGGTCGTGCCCATCACCCGCGTAGCACTCATCGCCGCATGTGTGGCGCTGTGACAGCGTCCCGCACAAAAGAGATTCTCGACAGAGCGGGAGTAGAGGGTGCGATAGGGAATGCCGAATGGACTGGGAGCAGGATGAAAAATGGTGCCGGCTTCGGGGTGATAGAACCCTGCAGGGAAATGGTCGTCCATGGTCCAACCGCCGTAGGCAACCAAATCGTCGAAACGTCCCTCGGCCTCAATATCGTTCTGGGTCAGAACGTGCTCACCAATATAGCGGCGGCTCTCACGTTTCCCCGGAAGAGCCCCCACCCAATCCAGGGCCCAGTTGGCATACTCCGCACGGTCGGGGGCATGGTTCTTGATGTAGTCCCATACGCCATAAGCGATCTTCTGAAGATCTTCGCACAGCAGCTCGGTGTCGTGAATCGAGTCATGCTCGCCACCAACCTCCATCCACCAGAAGTTGGTACTGCGCAAGTTGACGTTGCGTCCGCGAAAATCTTCAGGGCAGGTGAAGGGGTGAGCCCACTCAGGGGGAATAAAGGGCTGCGGTACGCCATATTCGCGCGCCTGAAAGAGACAGGAAAGTCCCATCGTCTTGGAATCGCTCTCAACCGGAGCAATCGACTCGTCATACTCGTGCCGCGCTTCGCGCCCGATCCGGAAGTCCGCCCCGCTCAATGGCGCCAAGATACCGTCGCCCGAACAGTCGGCAAAGAGTGTGGCCGAAATGACATGCGTCGTTTCGGTGGTGAGTTGCCAGGCGGTTACGCTGGCAATGCGTGATCCATCCATGGCTAAGCTATGTACCGAGCAGTTAAGGAAGAGTGTCAGATTGGGCTGGTGCTTCGCCTTGCCGTAGAGAACGCTGTCCCAGATCGAATAGTTGGGCTGGGGGTTGCGGTAGTGGTTCTCCAAGTGGAGCTCCTCCAGAATGCCCGTTTCACGATTGTTGGGGCCATGCGCTCCACAGATGTGCATGCGAACCTCGCTGGAAGCGTTGCCGCCTAGAACAGGCCGGTCATGCACCAGAGCAACGCGGGCTCCATGTCGAGCCGCCGTGATGGCGGCAATCATACCGGCCATGCCGCCACCCACCACACACAAATCGTATTCATGCTCACACTGCTTCATTGCATCCACTCCCCTTACCAATGGGTTCCACCACACAACACCACAATCATCCCAACCACGAAACCAACAGAAACAAAACATCGCCCGCATAGCCAGAGAAACTCTGCTGTGTTTGGCAGAATGGTATGCTCACTGTCAAATGATTATCCAGATTCAGCTTTTTTGTATTGTTGCCTTTGGCGAAGCTGGAATAGAAGCATCAAGATCTCCATCGATCGCCGCGATAATCTCTGGCGCAAAACAAGCCAATTCGTCCACTTCATCCCTAAACTCGCAAAAGTCGGTGTCGGGAACCGGCAAAAACAGGTTGCTAATCGGGGGCAGGTCGGCTATTGTTTTCTGCGTCGAACATGATGTGCACATTCAACTCCTTGATTGATGTTAAGTTGCTGAACAAAAGCATGTTGCGACTCTCTATGTCAAGCGATCCGTCGCTCGAAAACACTTAACACTTAACACACCTGACCGAAAAGACCTTTTCGGACAGGGTTTAACAAACCCCACGGGAAGGACAGAAGCATGAACAGAACAAGCCTCCTCGGCGCACCTGCCACGATTGCACTCTCAACATTCACTACAGAATCTTCTCTCACAGCAGAGCAATCCGATGATTTCACCCCATTGGTTTATATGAATACAGTCGGCAGGCTCCTTCCCTACCAATTTCTCATACCCTCGGAGCCCCTTGAGCAGGGAAAGCGCTCTCCGCTGGTGATCTTTCTTCACGGGGCTGGTGAACGCGGCACCGACAATGAAAGCCAACTTGTGCACGGACGAAAGTTTCTCGCCAGTTTGGCTCAAAAGCACGGGTGTTATGTGGTGGCACCCCAGTGTCCCAATTCCGCACAATGGGTATCCAAGCCTTGGTCGGCGGCTTCGCACGTCATGCCGAAAGAGCCATCAGCGCCAATGTCGCTCTTACTAGAATTGATCCAGAAGGTAGCAACCGAATACCCCATCGATACGAACCGCATCTATGTCATGGGCATATCCATGGGAGGGTATGGAACCTGGGACCTTCTGCAACGCTGTCCCAATCGTTTCGCCGGTGCCATTGCAATTTGTGGCGGTGGTGATGAGACGAAGGCACCGTTACTCACAACAACCGCCATCTGGGTCTTCCATGGTGATCAAGATGATGCCGTCCCGGTAGCCCGCAGCCGCAACATGATAGCCACCATCAAGGAGGCTGGTGGCTCGCCAAACTATACAGAATACCCCGGTTGCGGCCACGCCGCCTGGGACCTCGTCTTCAAGGATCCGGATATTGCCGCGTGGCTGATGGCTCAGACACGACGTCCCTAGCCCCCCTCCCCTTTGCCAGATCCAGCCCCATAGATAGGAAAACACAATGATATTTGAAAATGCCTCTCTGTGGACAGGCAAGGCGCCAACCGGCGCTGGTGCAACGGAGTCGCTACAGTGGCTTTCAGACCAGGAATTCGCGCGCGACAACCACCCCAAGGCCGCGGTGCATACCCTCCGCAAGCTATGGAATACCCCAGGAGAAAACCCATGACCCCTCCCCCGATCCCTGTCATTCTAGACACCGATATTGGCAGCAATATCGATGACACCTGGGCACTGGCCTTGCTGCTGCGATCACCAGAGCTCGATGTAAAGCTCGTGGTTGCCGCAACGGGCAATACGAAGTACCGCGCACGCCTTGCAGCCAAGTTCCTGGATCAGAGCGGGAGGAGTGACATCCCTGTGGGGGTCGGGGTGGTGACCGAGATGAATCCACACCGCGTCCGGCAGGCAGCCTGGATCGAAGACTATGCCCTGTCGGACTATCCAGGCAGGGTTCAGAACGATGGCGTGCAGGCCATCATCGATACGGTCATGGGCTCACCCGTACCCGTTACGCTGATTTGCATCGGACCGGTTTCGAACATTGCCGAAGCCCTACGGCGCGAACCGGCCATTGCCACGAACGCCATCTTCGTTGGTATGCTGGGGTCGTTTCATTTGCACCACAAGACCAACCACCACCTGGCGATGGATGATGGACAGATTCCCGAGTTCAATGTGGTTAACGATATCCCAGGAGCCCAGACCGTTTTTCGTGCGCCATGGCGAAGGGCCGTAATCACGCCACTCGATAGCTGTGGGATGATCGTTTTGGATGGGGACCGTTACCAACGCCTGCGGCAGAGTGACGACCCCATAATGAAGATGGTAATGGACAACTATGATATCTGGTCATTCTGGGATGAAACCAGTAACCCCAAGACCCATAGCTCAGTCCTGTTTGATGTGGTCGCTATCTATCTCGCCTTCAACACCAACGGGCTTCGCATGGAGACCCATCCCATGCTCGTGGATGATGAGGGCTATACCCGGATCGACCCCACGGGAACACCCGTGGAGATCGGCATGGGCTGGTATGATCTACAGAGATTTCTAGATTTTCTGACAGCACGGTTGCTGGACGAGGACAAACAGAAGCAGAATGCAGAGGTGCTATGAGACTCCTGAATGTTGGCTCCATCAATATTGATCACGTCTACGAAGTCCCCCATTTCGTGCGCCCGGGGGAAACCCTTGGCAGCGCCGCCTACCGCACCGCAGCTGGCGGCAAAGGGTTTAATCAATCCCTCGCGCTGGCTAGGGCCGGGGTGGCCGTCTCTCACGTGGGGTGCGTCGGCCCAAAGGCTGGATGGCTTGTGAAACGCTTGCGTGAAGCGGGGATCGACACGACCGGGGTCCGAGTCGCAGAGACGCCGACGGGGCATGCCATCATTCAAGTAGACCCCAATGGCGAGAATGCTATCGTGCTCTATGGTGGCGCAAACCAGAAACTTTCCCCCTGCGATATCGCGGAGGCTGTGGCAACAGCATCGGCAGGTGACTATCTTCTGCTCCAGAATGAGACCAGTGCCGCTCGGGAAGCAATTGTGCAAGCCCATGAGAAGGGCCTCAAGGTGGTATTCAATCCCGCCCCCATGGCGCCAGACATCCACAGCTATCCGTTAGACCTCGTGGATCTCTTTGTCCTGAACGAAACCGAAGCACAAGGTATTACCGGGCGGTCCGAAGCACAGGTGGTCAACGACTGGATGCGCGACCATTTCCCTGCATCCGCCACGGTGCTAACGCTGGGGGCAAAGGGAGCCATCTACGGGGATGCCGACACCATGACCCATGAACCTGGGCGCCGAGTTATCGCCGCCGATACAACTGCAGCCGGCGACACCTTCATCGGCTTCTTCATGGCCGAGTGGATGGTGTCGGGCGATCCCATTGCCGCGCTTAGGGCCGGGTGCTGTGCCTCATCAATTTGCGTAACACGGAACGGTGCGGCGGACTCCATTCCGCTGCGCGCTGAAGTGGATGCACTGCTAACCGAGGAAAAGAAGCCCTGACACGTGACGTCTAGCCCGCCGCTTCCGGGGACAGCACAACGTCTACCGTCTCACGCTTGATGAACGATCAGGGCGTTTCGTGGATGCCCGCACGATCAGTTTTGGCTCTATGGTGATGGTGCGCTGTGACGGTGAAAGATCCTCATGGGAAGCGATGGCAACAAGAAGATCCAAGCTAGCCTTCGCATAGCGGGAATGTTGCTGATCAATCGTCGTCAGGCAGGGGTCGATGATCGTGGCCAAGTCAAGGTTGTCATAGCCGGTTACGGCCACATCTTCTGGTACACGGTAGCCTCGGGTCTTGAGTGCCTGAACCAGATGCACGGCCCAGATGTCGTTGGATGCGATGATGGCATCCGCCTTTGCACGGAGCACAAGACTCTCCATTGCATCATGGATAGTCTCAGGCGTAGGGTTTACCGCCTCGCAATCCGCCCTCCAGATCAAGGAGGGTGTTATCGACTGACCACTGGCCTCCATATACTCCACGTAGGCGTCCTGACGAACGGTCATCAGCTCATCCTGCATGTTTTCAAGTTGAAGCCCAATACGGTGACACTGACACTCACGAAGATGACCTATGATATAGCCAACAGCCTTGGCCGTATCTACTCGAACACAGTATCCACCATCAACCAATGGCTGCCCATGAAACACGACATCGGTTCGCCCGCCAAGGATGGGCTTAAGCCGTTCAGCTCGACCGTGGGTCACATCAAACAAACATAATATAGCGTCAACCCCACGGCTGTCGAAGTCAGCCAGGTAGTCCGCCAACACCTTAACATCGCCGTGGAGTTGGCCAATCAGAAGGCGATAACCGCGGTGGGCCGCTTCCTGCTCAACAGCAGACAGCCGGTCATTCATGACCGGGGCGTTGACGGTATCCATCAACACACCCAGAGTCTGCGTCTGACCGCCCGCCAACCGCTGTGCGGCACGGTTGGGCCGGTATTGTAGAGCCTCGGCAGACCGTTCCACACGCTCGCGTGTCTCGTCTCCCACACGCACATGATCCCCGCCGGTGCCCAACAGCACCTTGGCGACTGCGGTACGCGAAACCCCGGCCTCTCGTGCCACATCTGCCAGCGTGATCACGTGATTCCTTTTGCTGAAATCTGCTTTTTTCATGAATTAAGAGAATTCCCCATTGACACGAGAATGTGTAACCGTTCACGGGGTAGCAAATCAGAAATAGCGTAGTAGTGCAAGTGTTT
>CAZNWT010000141.1:0-10008 GCA_964576795.1 uncultured Victivallales bacterium | reverse complement strand
CGCCAAAGGGACAGGCGGTTATACATTTTCCGCAGAAGATGCATTTGTCGTAATCAATGTGTTCGCGCCCGTACTCGTCTTTCGAAATGGCATTGACGGGGCAGGCGTTCTCGCAGGGGATTGGCACATGAACAATGGCATGGTAGGGGCAGACTTTGAGACATTTTCCGCAATCGATACACTTGTCGCTGTCGATCTTGGCTTGGCCGTCGATAATCTGGATGGCGTCTTTGGGGCAGTTGATGACACAGGGCCGGGCAACGCATCCGCGGCAGACATTCGTAACGAAATGCCGGGCTTTCAGGCATGCGCTACAGGCCTCATCCAAAACGGTTAAGATCGGATCGGTGACCTCGTCTCGGTTCAGAGCCTCTTGGGCGTAGTGACGCAGCGGTGTGAGTTCGTCGCTCTCGTCCTCGATAGCATGGCCCAGGATGGCCATCAGCCGATATTTGGTTATGGCCCGGTCTTTGTAGACGCAGCATCTCAGGCCTGATTGGTGACGCGGAAAGAGCGTGGCCGGCAGGCGGTCGATTTCATCTAGCAATCGGTCCTGTAGTGCAAGACGTGCGATACGGATCAGGAGTTGCTTTCGTATTCTATTGGCATTGTTGTCGTAGTTCATGATGTGGTACGACCTCCCTCGTCATTCAGTTGCGGGATTGTTCTGCAACTGTCGTTGAATTTCCTCGATGATCTTGGGAATCGTGGCTTCCGTGATCAGCTTGTCATTGACGCGTACGAATGGGGCCTTGCCGTATTCGTCATTTTTACAGAGCGTCAGGCAGCTGGCTCCGGTGATGTTGACCCGTTGCGCGATGGACTCATCGAGATGTTCCTTCAGTCCGAGCAGGTGTCCGGCCCCCATTACATAACAGGTGGTTCCGGTACAAATAACGACATTCACAGTTTTCATGGGTCCGTTCCTTTCAGATCAGTTTGAAACTTGCTTCCTTCAAGTATTTGTCATTGAGAAGGGCAACGAATCTCTTAATGAGATTTCTTCTAATATCAAGTTCCACCGGCAGATTTGGGTCCTGATGGGCGTCATTTATCTTTGTGCCAACGACGAACTGTATGATGTCGCTGTCCAAAAGTATTTTCACAAGTTGAACCGCCGCATCGTTGGGGAGTGTTTCGGGGGCTAGCTTCTTTTCGAGAATGTCAACGCAACGGGTGAGGGTCAGAATGCCTTCTGTAACCAAATCAACATGCTCCATTTTCGATGCAGGCGGGACATCAAAGTAGTAGCCGTCGAGATTGACAGAGATCGTATCGTTCAGTTCGCGAGCGATGAGAGTAGCGGTGGTTCCTCCGCAGACAATTTTCTTGCCGGGGAACTCCCGGACGATGGCCGCGAGTCTGACATCGCGTTGCTTATCGATGGGGGGACCGGTAACGATTAGCGTTTTGCGTGGACGCCGAAAATAGATGACGCTACATGTGATATCATCTTTGTTGTGGAATTCATCATTTTTGCGCGCAACCGCAACGATGTTTCTTGATAAATCACGGGCGGAAATGTCGGGGAATCGGGTGCATATTTCGGCGATATGTTGGGCGGCTTTCTCGTCGGTCCAACCCAGTGGCATTGTTGCGGTGCCCATGCCTGATTGCGTGACACCGTCGGAGAAAAGTACGGCACGATCGTTTTCCTTGGCCCGAAAACGGCTGTGCCAGATGTCGCGCACGCCGATGTTGTCTGATTTGACGGTAACCCGATTCTTCTGGACATCGAGTCTCCGTTGGCCCCGCATCAGGACGCATGGAGGGTTGTCATACTCAATCATGTTGACCATGCCATCGTGTTTGATATCTAAGATCGTGAAGGTCGAATATCCAATTTTGCGTTCTTTGCAGACGGGTAGTGTTGACATAATAATCTCAGAAGCCCGGCGGATGTCGATATCATCCAAGATGTATCTCATCGTCATGGTGGCGGTCAGGGTCGCCAGTACATTGGCCTTGATCCCGCTGCCCAGTCCGTCCGCCAGAATGCATATGGTGCGTTCTTGGTCGGGGATCCGGTGCGATAGGAAGATATCCCCAGCGACAGACTGCTGGTTCTTGCTGCTTTGGCAATAATCGACCTCTACAAAAGTTCTGTTTGCGCCCATTATTCCTCCGGCTCCACCGCCGGTTCGACGGAAAAGGAATTGACGATAGAATTCAATATAACTTCGGACTCTGCCGCGTTTTCGCCCAGCAGGTAGGCGATCTGCTGAACCGTGGATAGGTTTTGCTCAATGACCTGCTTGGCCTTTTCAATGATCCGTTCCTTCTGTACTGCCGGCTCGGTAATGTCGCGGATGATGCCGCCCACAATACGATGCGGTTCGATGGTGAATACAGTGACATTCAGGATTGCCGTCTTCAGCTTTACATCTTTTTCCACGGCCTCAATGCCGGTGTTCAAGACATCGGAGAACATCTCGTAAAAAGGCACGACCTTGCGGAGATAGGCACCTTCCATTCCTGGTTTTGCTTCATAGGCAAGCACGCTGTTCGGCCCCATAATATCCGTGAAGCGTTGATTGCATTCGACAATCCGGAGGTCCTCCCCAACGATGACTACTCCCGAGGGGATCGTGCGCAGGAGTGCGGCGGCTTTTTTGTGAGCCAGTTTTCTCATATATCCGACGCACATGCTTGCTTCGGCACGACCTTCGATCATGGCTGCGGCAAACTCACGGCAAGAATCATAGCCGCAGCCCCCGCAGTTTAGTTCATCTTGCGTACAATGTTTTCCCGTGAGTGCCAGTGCGTTACGGATCTCTGATTCATCATGGTGCTTTTTGGCAATGGGCTCGATGTGCCACTGAGCGGTTGCGTCAACGGTTGGCTTGCGCGGGAAATGGGTTTCAGCGTAATCAGTCTCCTGAATGATTTTGTAGCGTTTGGCTGTGGTTTTGCCCTTCGTTGACGTTTTCGGGCCATTGACACAGCCGCCTTCACAGGCCAAAAGCTCGATAAACAGAGGGCCCTGAAGGGGAATCTTATCAAGATCCATAAGGACTTCTTGGATATTGTTGATTCCCAAAAATGACATGTACTGGATATCGTTGATGGTGCAGTTGGCCTTGACGCCCGCGACCATCCCGCCATCAATTGGATACATGGCTCCTTCTTCTGCCGCATACGGAACAAAGGTCTCCGTCTGAACCGGGGACAGTTCTTCCGGGATAATGTTCATATCCTGCCACCACTGCCGGAGCTCTTCAAAGGTCAGGGCAACGTTTAGCTGCTCGCTGTAGAGATCGGCTTCGGCTTTTTTTGATACGCAGGGGCCAATGAACACGATGCCAATGTCCTGGCCATATTCTTGTCTGAGCAGTTTCGTGTGTACCAATACGGGGGAGTGCATGTCAGTAACATACGGAGCACAGTCGGGATGGTACTTTTTGATGAGTTCAACGACCGTGGGGCACGCAGAGGAGATATAGATCTTGCGTTCGCCTTTGGCCATTTTGTCGGTGACGGTCGCCGAAAGCTCCTGGGCGCCAAGGGCGGTTTCAGAAACGCCATGGAACCCTAGCTGCTTCAAGCCCTGAATGATTTGCGTTGGGCTCAGGTTGTCAAATTCAGTGACATAGCTTGGTGCCAGCGACACGAAAACCTGTGGCTTTATTTTTAGCAGGATCTTGGCGCGTTCCAGATCGCTGCGGACCATCTTGGCCCCGACGGGGCAGACCTGTACGCAGTGGCCGCACATGACGCAGAGCTCGGGTTCGATGCAGGCGTGTCCTTCGTGAATTTTGATGGCCTTGACCGGGCACTGCCGAAGGCACTTGTAGCAATCCTGACATTCCGTCAATTCGGTGTATATGGGTTGTACAAAGTCCATGTGTTTTTATTCCTCCTGCTCGCCGTGCGAGAGTTTCTGTTCATCGGGACCGGTTTCCAAATGGAATTTCAGAAGGTCCAGCACGGTACTGGGATCTACGGCTTCGTAATGCGTATCGTTAAAGAACAAATGTGGGCCGGTTTTGCAGAGCCCTTCACACAGGCTGCCACTGATCTCAACACGATTAGCGAGTTCGTGGTCTTTGATATAGGCCTGTAATTGTTTTAACACGCTTTGGTTGCCGCGCGAAAAGCAGGAACTTCCCAAGCATAGCTTGATGTTGAGTTTATGTGGCATTGGATTCTCGTGTGTTTTGTTTTCCATTTTCTGCCGCTTCCGAAATGTTTGCGAGCAGTTGGTGAGCCGCTTCGTAGCCAGCGTCGATGGCTTCCTGTGCCCTATGGAATTCCATGAAGTTGATCTGGCCGACTTGTGGTTGAATGAGAATGTCTGGAGGCGTCTTTTCCAGCAGCATTGCAGACAACTCCGTTTCGATAATGCGAATCGTGTTTCCCATGATGTCGAAGACATTCGGTGTGGATCGCCTTGAGATCCACCGACGTACAGGACTCAGCGATCGCAGGTGGGCATGGTTGATTCTCTCGTTGATGCGATCAATTATCTTGTGCGTCCCTGCCTCCGTCTGGTGCGGATTGACATTGGGTCTGGTGTGGATCGTTCCCCTTTTGATGGCTGCGGTGTGTTCTGTCAGGCCCCTGTTGACATCAACGGCGATGACAAAATCAGCACCCATGGCTTTGACCACGCTGACCGGAACAGGGTTCACGAGTCCGCCGTCAACGAGTACCAGATCCCGTTTCACGACGGGGGTGAAGATGCCGGGAATAGAAACACTGGCGCGAATGGCGTCGATTATATCCCCTTGGGATATGACAACTTCCTGGCCCGTTTGGATATTCGTGGCAACCACCTGAAGTGGAATAGACGCATCTTCGATGTTGGTGGACGTTATATGTCGACGAACGAATTTGACGATTTTGGATCCATCAATCAGTCCAGATCGGTGTGGCGAAAATTCAATGACATAGTGAAAAACATGCTTCCAATCGAGATCGATCGCTACTTTCTGAAGCAGGTCGATCTTGCCGCAAACAAAAGCGCCTCCGACGAGAGCACCCATACTTGTGCCGGCTACGCAGTGAATCGGGATGCGTGCCTCCTGGATGGCTCTGATCACCCCAATGTGTGCCCATCCGCGGGCACCCCCACCACCAAGGACTAATCCAATTTTCTTCCGATGCTTCGACATACTATGACTCCGCTAGAACATCTCCGGGCGTCCGCTAATGAACTTTCGCATTAGACGAGCAAACAGATGTGGGCATACGCGCTCCGGGTACCGCGTACGCGTTGCGTATGGTTTCCTTCACTACGGGAACCAGAGGTGCGGCTACGCTGAGAGCTCGGACGCCCGCCTGAAGTAGCTTGGGAATGGCGGGCTCGCGGCTTGCCATTACCCCGCAAATTGCTACCGTCATGGGGCTCACCTCTTCAGTAATCATTTTCAGCATTTTCATTATCGACTCGTGATCTTCCTGGTAGTAACGACTCACGAGAGGGTTCCCTCTGTCTGCCGCCAGCGTGTACTGCGTGAGATCATTTGTGCCGACACTGATGAAATCGGAGTATTCTGAGATCGCAGCTGCACTGAACGCCGAGGCGGGTGTTTCGATCATCGCACCCAAAGGCGGGGGATCGATTCCTGATTCAGTGGCCAAAGTCTCTAGGATCGCGCGAACCTGCTTCATATCCTCAGTCAAGGTCACCATCGGCACGAGGATGCTCAAGTCATGGTGTTCACTCTGCGATAGCAGAGCTCTGAGTTGTGTACGAAGCAATTCGGGATAATCCAAGAGTAGGCGTACACCACGTCGACCCAGGAATGGATTGCTTTCGGTCGGCAATCTTAGGTACGGAAGATTCTTGTCGCCGCCGACATCCAGCAAGCGCACACAAACCGGTTTGCCCCTGAAGTGCGACAACGTCCTTGATAGTTCATCACTCAGTTCGTCCTCTGAGGGCAGGGCGTTGCATCCCAGGTAGAAGCCCTCAATTCTGTATAGTCCAATGCCGTCTGCCCCATTTTCAGCAGCCAGTTGTGCATCTTCACGGTTGATGACGTTTGCCATCACGGGAACATGAACTCCGTCCAAGGTGATGGCAGGCGACCGAGCTGTCTCTTTGGCCCGGCTTGCCAGAAGGACATGGTGCTCGAGTTCTCTCTGCGCACCGCGCAGCGTAGCTTGATCGGGCGATACGGTGACCAGACCACGGTTGCCGTCGACGATTAAAGTGTCGCCTGGAGAGATTGTGTCGAACAGACTGTTTAGATGAGCCACTGTCGGGATCCCCATTCCACGTGTCAGCAAAGCACAATGAGACGTCGCTCCGCCGACCTCTACAACAACACCCTTCGCTGATCGCCGGGAAAGAAAAACGGCTTCCGATGGCAGAAGGCGATGGGTAACGAGCACGCTGCCTTCCGGCAAGAGTTCAAGGGTATGTCCACGTACGCCTATCAGTTTTCTTAGCAAAAGGCGGCTCAAATCGGCAACGTCCGCAGCACGTTCGCGCAATGTGACATCCTGCATCGCGAGGAACTTATTCTCCCATTCCTTCAGGACGCATTGGACGACAGTCTCTGCGTTTAGCAGCTTTTCTTGAAGCTTTGTCTTGATCTCCTCGTTCAGCGCCCGGTCATGAAGCATCTCCTGATGGGCAAGAAATATATCGGCCAAGTCTTTCACCATCCCCTGTTCGGTCCTTTCTGCACAAAGCGTGAGGTCTTCATGCACGTCTTGGATCGCCTGCTGTATCCGAGAGTATTCGTCCCGCACGTTATCAGGATGAATGTTGTGAACGTCGCGTTCAGCATCGAAGATGTCGCGATACAGGTACGCCGTTCCTATCGCCAATCCAGGCGCGACGGCAAGGCCCGTAAGCACGGTGTTACGCTGTCGTTCGTTCGCTTGGTCACTCATCGGTTTCTCCCGTGTCGTTCTGCAGTCGTCGGTCCTCTGTTACATACGCTGTGATGCGGTTGCCTTTCTCGTTGAATTCAATTTGATCAGAGAGACTTCGTATCAGGAAATAGCCTCGGTGGCGCACCTTCCTGGGATCTTCCGGTAACGGGCCTTTGGCCACGCGTCGGTAGTCGAAGCCCTCTCCTTTATCCTGTACCGTGACGGCAAAGTGACTCTCTCCCAGATGCTCAACTCGGGCATACACGCCGTTCTCAGCCGCATTTTTGTTGCCATGCTCGATCGCGTTGCTGATCAGCTCTCGAAGAATCACCATGGTTGCCGCACCCTCAGGTGCACCTCTTTTCTGCAGGAACCGCTTGCACGCGGCGACAACGGCCCCGCTGTGTGGTGCCATGCAATCAGTCTTAAATGTGATGGCTGATGGACTCTCTTCTGTAACAAACATCAATAAACTCCTTGGCTTCTGCCTCGCGGTGCTTTTGAAAAGCATCCACCACTCTGTTCGCATTACTTGTGCCAACCGCGGGGCTTATTCGCAAGACGCTGTGCTGCAATAGGTTGGGCGAGAAAACGAAGCGGATCGACGGTAGGCGAGGGGGGGTGAATGAAGTCACGCAGAGGCAATCGTATCAGCTATAAGTGGTTGATAGTGAAAGGATAGCGCCGGGAGTGACGAAATGCACGGAGGGACGCGAGTCACTGCACTCATGAGGGGTGGGTGAATAATGGAGTACTTCATGGAAGTGTGTAGTCACAGCGCCCTTTCGGTGCTCAACTGCTTAGCAGTTCGGTTAAGCGTATCCGAGTAAAGGGGGTGGTTAAGGGTACGACAAAGTGTACGGTTAAGAGTCGGAAGGGTGCGAAGCGCAACACTTATGCGACACACTTCCTCGGATCCCCTTAAACGATAGGCTTTCATCGAGGTAGATGCGTTGCCGTCTTGGAGCCGAAGGAATTTCCAATTGAGCCACAGATTCTGCGGAAGACCCGAATAATGGCGATGGCGGCGAGGTTCGCGCTGAGCAAGGGTTATTCAGTTCGGTTCCGTGTGATCGCTTTGCTGAGTCCAGACCGGGTGATTCCCAGCATCTTGGCGGCTATAGTCTGATTCCCGTCGGCACGTTTCATGGCTTCCTGGATCAGAAGGGCGGGCGCCTCAGACAGGGTGGGGAGCTTCCCGAAGAGCGAAAACGGACTTGCTGTTTCTCCCCGGGGTGTGCCACCAGGTGGCGAGATGGCCTCTTGTTCTTGGCCGGACGGTTGATTCTTCTCGATATGGTCCCGGAACACCTCAGACGAGAGCATGTGGGACTTATGGCGGCTCACGGCGTCAAACACGACGGATTCGAGCTCCCTCACATTGCCCGGAAAACGATAGGTGCCAAGCAATGTGAACAATTCTGGGGGAGGCGTTGGTTTCTTTTTCTTCAGTGATTCGGCGGCCTGTTCCAGAAAACAATCTACCAGAATTGGGATGTCATCCAGCCGATCTCGCAGAGGGGGGACGCAAATTTCGTGCGTCTGAAGCCGATAATAGAGATCCGCTCGAAACTCCTTGGCCTCGCGTAATTCCCGCGCGTCCTTGTTCGTTGCCACTACGATCCTTGCGTCTGCCGGCTTGGCCGCGTCTGCGCCAAGCGGGTAGTACTCGTTCTCCTGGAGCAGTCGCAGCAGTTTGATCTGACTGGCTGATTCCAGGTCGCCGATTTCGTCGAGGAAGAGCGTTCCCCCGGAGGCGCGTTCGATCAGTCCGGCACGTATTTTGTCAGCACCGGTGAATGCCCCTTTGGTGTGCCCGAACAGCGTGTCTGAGAAGACGTTGTCGTCCAGCCCGGCAACATTTACGGCAACGAAGGCGCCGTCGCGTCCGCTCAATGCATGCAGAGCCTTTGCCACGAGCTCTTTCCCAACGCCGGTTTCTCCGGTGACCAGAACCGGCCGGGGCGACGGAGCAATGGTCTCGATATACTGGAAGAGGGAATGCATCTTGGTATTGTTGGTGACGATGTCGGCGAACACCTCCGGGTGGTCAAGCGTGTTCGAGAACACTCTGTCCTTAAATGACGCATACTCGTTGCGGAGTTCACTGAGTTCGAGGGCCCGTCGAACGACCGAGACGAGTGTGGCTTCATCCACTGGCTTGACAAGATAGTCGAAGGCTCCCGTCCGCATGCAGGCGACGGCCGTCTCCACCTCATTGATACCGGTGACGATGATGACGGGTACATTAGGGTGTCTCTCACACAACTGCGGCAGAAGTTCTTCCCCAGATAGATGCGGCATTGAGAGATCAAGCAGAACTACGCTGATCTCGTCCTCATCCATCAGGTCCATCACGTGTCGACTATCCGAACAGCCAAGAGTATTGAGCAGCCCATCTCCTTCGAGCATAAATTGGAATCCTTGTATGACGGTCTGCTCGTCGTCTACTAGAAGAACCGGTTTCGTTGGATATAGCGTTTCATTCATAGCAAAAAGGAACCTTCCTGAATTTCCGGGGTGTTTCTCCATTGGTCTATATGTACATCTACGGTTCTATTGAACCGATCCACTTTCAACGATGGGCATAAGATCACTTACCCTTCCGCACAGGCAAGGACATTGTCGCGGTTGTACCCGCTCCAAGTGTCGATTCAAAGGCCAATGCTCCCCTGTGCTCTTCGATAATGGCGGCACTGACAGAAAGGCCCAAACCGGTTCCGCCCGAACTTCTCTTCGTCGTAAAGAAAGGATCCGTGATCCGTGCGATATCTTCGGGGCGGATGCCTGTGCCGACATCAACGACTTTCGCCACAACCGCATTATCCTTCGCATCATAGTAGGTCGTGACGCTGACCTCGCAGTCAACTTCTGGCAGGGACTGGCATGAATTCTGGATCAGGTTGATCAGGACCTGCTCGATTCTTTGATAGTCGCCGATGATCAGGGGAAGATTTGCACCATACGTCACGGAGAAATGTTTTGTCGACTTCTTGATGAGGTTTGAAAGCAGTGACAGCGCCGACTTAACGACGTTGTTGAGATCCATCGTTTCTGTCACTGCCACAGGGTGTTCGCGCGCGTAATCCCGGAGCTCGCCCACGATGGACTTGACCCGCTGCGAACCGTCGAGAATGCCTGCGAACATCTCGGGTACCTGGCCGCGCCTGACAGAGAACT
>CAZNWT010000140.1:0-10163 GCA_964576795.1 uncultured Victivallales bacterium | reverse complement strand
CTACCGTTGCGAGGCAGTCCTGAGATTATCGGGTGGCATTTTCTTTAGCCTTAAAGAAAGCCACTTACGCAACGCCATCGGTATAATCAAATTCCGTACCTTTTCGCTATCGAGCAAGACCGTCTTTCGCTTTCTCCACATCTTGCCGAAATGAGTCGCCAAGATCCGCAAACGATAGGCGCACGACTAAAGCAAGAAAACCGTTCGGGGTTATCCCATTGACACGGAGAGAGGGCAATGGGTCCCATATATCCAACGACGCCCCGCTACTCGAAGCTATCTATACGTTCAAGCAGAAGCTCTGCCGGTTGCTGCGCAAGAAAAGCTGCATGGTTCGCAGATGCCGAAAATGGATCAAGCGCCTATTGAACTACATAGATCAGCTCAAGACCTGCGGCATCGACCAACTCGAGACGCTCGGCCGGACCCTAGGGTCCTGGGATGGAGAGATCGCCGCCATGTGGCGGTTCACCAAAAATAACGGAATCACCGAAGGCTTCCATAATAAGATGGAGACCATATCGAGAATGGCTTATGGATTTAGGAACTTTGAGAATTATAGACTAAGGGTCAGAGTCATGTGTGCTTAGGAAAAAGTGAGTGTGCCCCACTTAATGGTGTTGACCCGACTTAAGGGCAATAATAAGGAAATGGTGGTAGGGGAAGGATTCGAACCTTCGAAGGCGAAGCCAGCAGATTTACAGTCTGCCCTCGTTGACCACTTGAGTACCCTACCAAAAGAAAAACGCAAAACGATACGCTTGTTCAAAAGAGTTGCGTATTTTGACCGACATCCCCGACGCGGGCAAGCACAAAAAACATTTCCGGTAAAATTGCAGGACTGATTGTTTTGGCAAAGCTGATACGGGATCGGTTGACTCTCCATAGTGCGCAGCACGAAGGAGGGGCGGCGGCCACTTGTAGCCTCACCGAAGTGCTTTGGGGTGGATGGTTCGGGATCTGTGCTCAAACACCAGATCATCCACGCGCTGGTGACCGAGGCTACGGAGAGAGGCAGCATCCTTAATGTATGTCGGGACAGCTACCAAGAGGGAGGTAAACGTTTCAGGTGGCGGCCCAAATCGCCCAAGCTTAACGGACCTATGCTATCCCCACATCCCGTTGGTGTGCAAGGGCTTCCTTGCGAAAGCGCTTGCCGGAGCCCATAAGGGTGCTGATCGGTTTCAGCGGTTCGATATTCTCGCAAACGATCTTGATGGTCGATGCAATTGGAATCGAAAGCAGAGCACCCACGACGCCCCATAGCCAACCCCAGAACACCAATGAAATCAAAACGACTACCGGGCTGAGGTTCAAACGCTCACCCATTAGTTTTGGGGCAAGGCCATTGCCGATTACCATCTGAATGGTTAACAACAGTAGCAGCACAATCACGGCAGGCCAAATGGTGGTATTTTCGGGCTGAACAAGCGCAACAAGAACCGGGGGGATGGAGGCGATTAGCGACCCAACGGTTGGAATGAAATTCAGGAAAAAGGCGAGAGCACCCCATGTGATGGCAAAATCAACGCCCACAGCCGTTAGCGCAATCCAAACGCATACCCCCGTCACAAGGCTGATGAGCAACTGGAGAAAGAGGTAGCGACCAATTTCGGTAGAAATGGAGCCGATTATGGAGGAAAGATGAGTTGACCGCTCTTTTTCGAAAGCTTTCTCCAACTTGTACTGAAAATAGGGTTTTCCGAGCAAAAGAAAGATCAAATAGATGATGACCATTATCAGTTTTGATGTAAATGACAGCAACGAGCCCGCTATAGATTTTAGATATTCCCCCAGCCACGGCCCCCAGTTAATGCCTTCCAGCGGGTCGTACGGAAGATTCCAACGGCTCGTGAATGTTTTGAAAAGTGCCATCACACTGTCCTGGTATTGGGGATATGCAGCATAGAATGCCATGATTCGAGAATGCAGGAAGAGGCCACTCAGATAGCAGATCCCCAGCAAGAGCAGCAACACGACAGTCACGGCCAAACCGGTTGGTATGCGGCGGCGTGTCATCGTGGTAACGACGGGGCCGAGGATGTAGGAAAGCAACCAGGCGATAATCAATGGCAATACTACCGACTGGGCCATTTTCAGAACCGCACAGACGGCGACCAGAGCCAGCACCGACAATAGGGCGACCGTCACCTTCTGCTTATCCATTTGTTTTGCCTCAACCATAAGTCATATCACTATCACACACACCGCTCTAGCGCAATGGGCAGATTGTGGTTTTCTTCAATCTTGACACCCCTATGCGAACTGCTAGCCTGAACCCCTTCAATAGTAAGAGAGGAACCTACATTATGGCAAAACAGAAGAAGCAGAAGAAGAACAAGACGTTGGAGGCATTGGCTTCGCTGTGCAAGCGACGGGGATTCATTTTTCAGAGCTCAGAGATATATGGCGGTATCAACGGATTTTGGGATTACGGCCCACTGGGTGTTGAACTCAAGCGCAATATCAAAGAGGCGTGGTGGAAGGATGTCGTTCAGTCAAATGAGAACATCGTGGGTCTTGACTGCTCCATTATTATGCATCCACGGGTTTGGGAGGCTTCTGGGCATGTGGGTGGGTTCTCCGATCCCATGGTTGATTGCCGCGCTTGCAAGAAGCGCTATAAGGCAGATAACCTTTGCGAGGATCAAGGCAAAGAACTGATTGTATCCAACGGAACGTTTTCGCTCCCCGAAGGGATCAAGTGCACGGCATGCGGTTCCAGTGACCTCACAGAACCACGCTCTTTTGATCTAATGTTTAAAACCTTTGTGGGGCCCGTTGAGGAAGATTCAGCCAAAGCTTATCTACGCCCGGAAACGGCTCAGGGCATCTTTGCGCAATTTTCCAACGTCCTGGCAACATCGCGCCAGAAGTTGCCATTTGGCATTGCTCAGATCGGAAAAGCATTCCGGAATGAGATCAATCCTCGCAACTATACATTCCGCTCCCGGGAATTTGAGCAAATGGAGTTGGAATTTTTCATCGAGCCGGGAACGGATGCAGAGTGGCATGCCCACTGGATTGCGGAACGACTCAAATGGTATGGATCTATTGGGTTGCCAGCCGAGAGTCTGCATCAGGATATCCATCCCGAACACAAATTGGCGCATTACGCATCAGCATGCACCGACATTGCTTACGATTTTCCGTTCGGGGTACAGGAGCTTGAGGGTATTGCCGCACGTGGAAACTATGATTTGAGTCAGCATGCCAAATTCAGTGGAAAAAGTATGGACTACTTCGACCAAGAGGCAAACAAGCGCTTCATACCGCACGTCATTGAGCCCTCTGCAGGGGTTGATCGCATTGCGCTCGCTGTTCTATGCAACGCTTACCATGAAGAGTGGATTCCAAAGGGTGGCGGCGATGTGATTGAAGGTGAAATTGGAAAACGTGCTCCCGAAGGATATGAAGCACGTACCGTGATGCGCTTCGCACCACGCGTTGCTCCGATCAAGGTTGCCGTGTTCCCGCTGCTAAAGAACAAACCTGAGTTGGTCGCCAAGGCCCGTGAGGTGTTTGAATCTCTACAACACTGCTGGCCGAGCTTCTACGATCAGGTGGGGGCTATCGGTCGTCGCTATCGTCGTCAGGATGAGGTGGGAACACCGTTCTGTGTGACAATCGACTTCGATACACTCGAGGATGATACCGTCACCCTGCGGCATCGTGATTCTATGACTCAAGAACGCATCGCGATTAAAGATTTGATCGGAATTCTCCACAACCAGTTGGTGTGAGGCCCTATGAAACTTCGAAAACTTGGCCAGTCAGAATTGGAAATTTCGCCAGTTATTCTTGGGACGTGGGCGATTGGGGGATGGCTCTGGGGCGGCACGGATCGCAATGATGCTGATGGTGCCATCGCGGCCTCACTTGATGCAGGAGTCAACTGTATTGATACGGCTCCCGTATATGGTTTTGGGCTTAGTGAGAAATTGGTGGGGCAGGCAATCAAAGGGCGCCGCGATAGCGTTATTGTGGCAACCAAATGCGGGTTGGTGTGGGATGATCGTCCAGGCACGACCCCATTCTTTGATACGACCCTCAGTGACGGAGAACCCGTTTTTGTAAAACGCTGTTTACGCAAGAAGTCCATCCTTGCCGAGTGCGATGCGAGTCTGCAAAGGCTGGGCATTGACGTGATTGATTTGTATCAGTGTCACTGGCCCGATCCCGGAACGCCATTTGAGGATACTGTGGATGCCATGATCACGCTGAAAGATCAGGGAAAGATTCGTGCGTATGGGGTGAGCAACTTTAGTGTTGAGCAATTGAATACGTGTGTTGAACTTGGCGCATGCCCTGCATCGAATCAGCCCAAATACAGTTTGCTGTCACAGGAGATCGAGGCGGACGTACTTCCTTTCTGTCGCGAGCATAACATCGGGTGTTTGGCCTATAGTCCAATGGAAATGGGGTTGCTGACGGGAAAGATCACCATGGATCATACATTTGACGGTGATGATACCCGTCCGAGTCGGCCATGGTTTTTGCCAGAGAATCGCCGTCGCGTACTCGATGCACTGGATACGGTGCGCCCTATAGCCAAAAAGTACGACGTTTCGCTATCGCAACTTGCGATCACATGGGTTCTTAGCCAGTCGGGTTGTACCGCTGCTGTTGTAGGGGCTCGTAATCGAGAGCAGGCTGAGAGCAATGCGCGGGCGGGGTCGGTTGACTTAAAGCAGGAGGATCTGGCAAGGATTCGGTCTGTCTTTGAACCTCTCAAACTCGCCGAACCCTATGACCCCTCAAAGGCTAAGCGGTAGAACAGTTTGGGTCTTCACGGTTGACCGCAAGGTGGATGCCGGCCTCCGGACGGCGTTGAGCAAGAGAGTAAATGAGAAAATTGGGAAAGCTGAAAGTTGAAAGCTGAAATGCTTGGGCTCTGTTGGGATTTGGCAGAATGATTGCTTTGGCTCTGCTGGGAATTTTAATTATTCTGCCCTTAATTATTCTGCCTAATCTTTTCACTGGCATAGTAGGGCTGAGACCAAAGGTCGAGACTGTCTCAGCCTAGGCACCCTTTTTGCACAATCGCGTCGGGACGCCACGATCCACCTGGTGGCGTAGTAGGCCTGAGTTGCGAACAAGGCAAGGTGGACGTCGGTTAGACGTTCGATCCACTCCAGCGCAGTTTTTGGCGTAGGACTTCAAAGTAATCGTAGCCGGGAAGATGCAGAAACCGAACATTCTTTGCGCAGCGCTTTACGCACACGCTGTCGCCACGGCTTAGTGAAAGTCCAACTTGACCATCGACCGAGATCCGGGCGTCAGAGGATTTGTCTCCCACGCAGATGTTAATCTCACTGGTATCGGGTACGACGAGAGGTCGTGAGCTTAGTGTGTGTGGGCAAATAAGCGAAATGACGAAAGCCGGGGTGTCTGGTGTGAGAATGGGGCCTCCCGCGGATAGCGAATGCCCTGTGCTGCCCGTGGGGGTTGAAACGATCAAGCCATCACAGACATAGGATGTGACCGGGTGCCCCCCGATCGCGACATCAAGGGTGATCACACGCCCCTCGGCTCCGCTTCGCACCACAACGTCATTCAGTGCACAGTGCTTTTCAGATGCACCCGCATGCGTAACCATGCTTTCCGCCACAGCACGGTCCGAGACGATATAGCTTTCGTTCTTTAAGCATTCCAATGCTGCAGAGAGATCCTGTTCTGCGACGCTTGTCATGAATCCAAGCGAACCAATGTTGACACCGATAAGCGGCTTATCATAGCCTTCACGTTCACGAACCGCACGTAGCATGGTGCCGTCGCCACCAAGCGCAACAATAGCATCTGCGGCTTCATAGACATCGCTGAGAGGTTCGTTCGTGACATCTGGTAAAAGGGTTGCAGTCTCACCTGAGGCGCGCAGCACCAATCCAAGCTCGCGTGCACGGGCGGCAAGCGTCTTAAGCACTGCCGCTGCCCGCGGTTTGCCGCAATTTGCAATTATGCCAAGGGTTTTCATTTTGGCTTCTCTCTCTGGTCGTTATGGTTCTGTCACGTTATCTTCAGGTTTCTTCCACCACGCGAGGAATTCAACATTTCCTGCAGGACCCAGAATGGGGGACTCACATACCCCCAACCATGACAATCCTTGTTCTTCTACCCCAAATCGTCTGATTCGGTCGACGACATCTTGCCGAATTTTTGGGTCACGTACAACACCACCCTTTTCGACTTGCTCTTTGCCAGCCTCAAATTGGGGCTTGATCAAGGTGACTAACTCAGCCGATGGCGTCAAGGCTTCGATAACAGGGGGCATTACGAGTATCAACGAGATAAAGGACACATCGAACGTTGCAAACTGCGGGGTGGCGGGTAGATCATCAACAGAAAGGTACCGGGCATTGTACTGTTCAATGACAGTAACCCGTTGATCCTGTCGCATTTTCCAGTGGAGCTGTGCTGTTCCCACATCCAGCGCAATGATGTGTTCAGCACCATGCTGCAACATGCAGTCGGTGAATCCCCCGGTAGAGGCTCCGACATCCAGGCAGGTCAAACCGCGGACGGAGAGATTGAAAGTCTCGAAGGCGGCTTCAAGTTTATCTCCCCCTCGACTCACAAACCGTGGCTGTTTTTTGACAACAATCTTGGCATCAGACCGAATGCGATGTCCCGCTTTTGGAGAGGCATGTCCATCTACAAGGACTTGTGCTGCCATCACCAACCGCTGCGCCTGCTCACGGCTCTCTGCTAAACCGCGCGTCACCAGAAGGACGTCTAGCCGCTCTTTCTTAACTGTCTTTGCGTTGCTCACGTTTACGCATCTCCTCAGAAACAAGAGATTGCCTCAATCTATACCGCTAGCAGCCTGTCGGATTTTGAAAAGCTACGCGAGTAATAAATATCCACCTTCTTCTTGATTACATCGGGTCGGTCTCATGAATACAGGCTGCTAATAAAAAAAGCCCGGCTCTTGCGAGCCGGGCTTGAATCTCTGGTGGAGGTAAGGGGATTCGAACCCCTGACCTCCTGAATGCCATTCAGGCGCTCTACCAACTGAGCTATACCCCCAGAAAATTGTTTATCTTTGGTCATCACCGCTGACCTTCCCGAAAGCTTTCGGGACGCTCTACCAACTGAGCTATACCCCCAGAAAAGAGCGGGCAATATAGGGAATTGGGCTTGGCGTGTCAAACACGGAAGACCTCCTCTCTGAAACGTTTGACAATTCGCTCCCACGAAAAATTATTGAGCACATACTGCCGCCCTGCTGTAGCCATGTTCCCCCGTAGCTCGGGGTCCTTAAGGAGCCGGTCAACGACTCCGCAAAAGTCTTTCTCATCATCAAAGTACAGGCCTCCCCCAGATTGAACAACATGGTCGCGGGTGACTTTGCACTTTTCGTGAACCAGACAGGGCGTTCCGCTTAACCATGCTTCCATAATAACATATGAAAAGCTCTCATTGAGAGAGGGTTGGCAAAAGATATCAGCGGCAGCATAAGCATCACGCTTTTCTTGCTCACTCACAAACCCCAAGTCCACGATATCATCAGATGGGTCTGCGACTGGAAGGTCTGCTGGCCCCATTAGAACCAATTTGAGCGGACCGGGGTTCTGCTCCTTGTAGCGATCAAAGTGAGCAATCAACGTATGTACATTCTTTGTGGTATCGCGGCGCCCCGCATAAAGGATGAAGGGATCCTCTATCCCGAAACGCTGACGGAAGCGTTCAGCATCAAACGTAACGTCTGTGTCAACGCCCAGTCCAATGGTGATGCCCCTCTCTTCATCTATACCATACGCTTCATTTGCAAAGCGTTTTTCGGCTTCGGCATTAAAAACGACGCGGTGAACGCACGCTATTGTATCCCGTACAAGCTGTAAACGGGCATACCCCTCATCGTGCAAACACGGAATCATGATGGCTTTGTGTGGTACAACTCGCGCACCAAACACGGTGGTTCCAAACAGGTAAGGGATAAAGCAAAACCAATCGTAGTCGGGTTCATGTGCGGCAATATACCGCAAGAGATCAACGCTGTTGACATTGCGCGACATAAATTGACGTTCTTCCCGCGGGGATAGCGTCTCCCCATCAATGATGAGGTCGTTGAGCGCTTCGAAAGGAGTCATGTCCGGTGTCTCAGCCATGAAGCGACGAATGGTAATCGGACCATCTTGCGATATCCCTGGGGAATGGACGTTATGGGTAAGGCCATGGGGTAGATCGTGCAAACACGTGGTCAGGACTTCCACCTCAACCCCGGAGTCGGCAAGGTGAAGCGCAACGCTTCGGGCTGCAAATTCAGCCCCACCCGCTGCATCTTTGCCAAAGAAGGGACAGACAAAGGCAACTCTCAAGATGAGGTCCTCTCTTCTAAAGTTGCAAGCGCATCTTCCAGTTTCTGAATGCGAGCTTCAAGAGTTTCATCCGAAACGGGAGCATCTTGAGGGCGGGCATCACGAAAACGGGTCAAAGCGGTAACGACAGCGGCATGGTGCATATTTAGCTGTTCAACAACAGGAAGCACAATAAAGGCCAACAGCTTGCATAGCTTACCTCGAAGGCTTCCGCCGCATCGCCCAAGAACATCTGCTGTCTCTGTTGCTTTTCTCAGGGACGCCCGGAGTTCACGGCGCACGGCAGCATCGGGGTCAGATGGGTGGGATGCTTCGATGTCTGCCATTCCCTCACGCAATTCTTGAATGATGGCTTCAACGTCAGGTTGCGGGTTGCTCTCTTCCATAAAGGCAAATATGCCCCCAATTTCACGTCGGTGCAACTCTCGATTGTTCTATTTAATTTCTCGCTGTTGACGTTGTTTGATGATGGTGCGCGTTGCGAGGTTGTAGAGTAGTAGTAGAATTCCGATAGGCGCCACCATCCAACCGATTAACATCATATAAAATGTGATGGTGTCAAAGATTTGGCCGCCTTGGGTTGTTTTACAGATGAACATGGTAAGGTATCCCCAGAAGGGGCCCAGGATCATGCATACTATTCCCACTAGCCCTATGATGCGCTTAGCCTGTAATTTCGATTTCGGTGGTGTCGTCATGATAAGGACTCCTCTTTTCGGGATTTGGATTAAGCAGTGTGCTCTGTGCGTTTGATGTAATGCGGGGAATCGCCGTGTTCTCCATATCCAATGGTCTCGCCCACCGAGGTGATGCGGCCCTCCAGGCAGAAGCGGCACATGCCGGCATTTTCGTCGAGACAGGGCTTGCCCTCGTAGAGCTGGTAAGCATCGCGGTACTTGGTGTCGGTAAGATTAGGCATGATGATGTTGGCCCCGGCTTCGAGTCCACGTTCACGACCTTGTGCGTCGAGCGCTTGCAGTGCAGTCGATGCTGCGATATTAACATCGCGAAGTGCAAGTCGTGTTAGCGCGATCATGGTGAGTCCCCGTTGCAGTTGGCTAGCTTTATTGAAGTTGGGAAGCGAGTCGCCCATTGGGGTCTCTGTATGCGGGATATAGGGGCCCATGCCGATCATATCAATGTCGTTATCTTTGAAGAACTGAATGTCATTCGCAAGGTCTTCCGAAGTTTGTCCTGGAAGGCCAATCATGACGCCGGTACCCACTTGATAGTCAAGTGAACGGAGATCCTTGAGGCATTGAAGGCGTACTTCAAAGTAATGATCGTCTGGGTGAAGTGTGGCGTAGAGTTTGGGGTTGCTGCTTTCGATTCTGAGGAGGTAACGCTTGGCACCCGCTTGGCGCCATCGCTCAAGCACACTGGGGGATTGTTCGCCAAGCGAGAGCGTAATCCCGAGTTCCCCATTGGTGGCATCTGCAATTCGCAGAAGTAGCGTCTCCATTTTGTTGGTAAAGGCATCATCTTTCCGCTCGCCCGACTGTAGAAGGATCGAGCCATAATTCTGTTCCCAAGCCCATGTTGCTGCCGCTACGACATCGTCATCTGAAACCCTATAGCGTTTGACGTTGGTGTTACTGCGTCGGATCCCGCAATAGAAGCAGTCTTTTTCGCAGATGTTGCTGTACTCGATGATGCCGCGGTAGAAAACTTTAGTTCCGACATATTTCTGCTTTACGGCATAGGCTTGTTTGTAGAGTTCGCGCAGTGCATCTGGATCGGTTGTGTCGAGCCAGTGGATGCGGTCGGCAATTGTAAGAGTATTATTCATAGTTAAATTAAGTAACTAGCTCCTCTTCGAAAAGCCCCGAAGGGGCGAGATATATG
>CAZNWT010000139.1:0-10276 GCA_964576795.1 uncultured Victivallales bacterium | reverse complement strand
AAAAACACTTGCACTACTACGCTATTTCTGATTTGCTACCCCGTGAACGGTTACCCAGAATGAGAGCATTTCAACCCAGAACACAAACACCCTAGGAATGAGTATGAAACAATCCCGTATTGCTTCACTATTGATCGTCATACTACTTATCGGCTCTACAGCGCATGCCGATGATGTTTGGCTTGAAGACTTTAGCGGGCTCACGGGAACGGGCATTCAGGCAGGAGCCCCTTCAATCACAAACATGACGGGCATCACTAACTGGGGCATCACCGCAAACGACCCATTCTCGTCAAATGGATATTTTGTGGTCAGCTCCAACACCACACTCGGAGAGTTCTTTGCTGGGTCAGACCTTGACCAGGAATGTGTCTGGTATACGGAAAGCATAGACATTAGCACGAACTCGCCAGTTGACGTAAGCGTCGACATTTCCGAAACCGGAACCCAGACAGATTCCGACTACATCAAGGTGGCGTACCAAGCGAATGGTAGTGCAGAAACCCTTTTTCAGAACAATGGAAGCCTCTCAAACCAATTTGGAGCAACACCCATTCAAGCATCACAGCAGTACGTTGTCGGCACAAGTCTCGTTGTCGTTGTCCGTACCCGCAACAGTACAAAAGGAAAGGTTCACCGATTTGACAATATTCATGTCATCGAAACCGAGGTATTTGCTGACTCCATTCCAGAAATCGTAATAAACCCATCTGAAACCAATGTCTATGCTCGCGTAGGTGACGAAATCACTCTAACAGTCAGCGCTACCGAAAACCTTCTCGACCTTGCAGATGAGATAACCCTTTCGGGCGACAACCTTCCAGCCGGCGCATCGTTTTCAACCACAAGCAGCGTATCCCCAATCTCTCAAACGTTTACGTGGACACCTACCGCTGTCGGCAACTATGACTTTGCTTTCGATGCAAGCGACAAAGACGGCACAAACCGCATCACCATCACGGCCCTGATTTCGCAACTCGACCCAGGGCATATATGGTTCAACGAAATTCACTACGACAACGACAGCTCCGACACCAATGAAGGCTTCGAGATTGCAGGCCCCGCAAACTGGAACCTCTCGAACTACGCAGTCTATCATTACAACGGTTATAACGGCGAAGTGGTCTCTGGAGGAAGGTTGCCCCTTTCGGGCGCGATTGATGATGAAAAGAACAGTCGGGGTGCAGTCTGGTTCGACTGGGTAGGTCTGCAAAACGGAGGTACGGATCCCGAGGGCCTTGCACTTGTTCGCGAATCAGAGGGCGTCACAAATCTTTTGCAGTTCCTCAGCTACGAAGGAACCTTTGTGGCCGTAGAAGGGCCTGCAGACGGCGTCGAAAGCACAGACATTGGCGTCAACGAACCCGACACCACGCCCGGGGGGCAATCATTGCAGTTGACGGGGATTGGAAAAGTCTACGCCGATTTTACGTGGACGGGGCCAACCAATCACTCCCGCGGATTCCTGAATGCGAGTCAGGACATCCGCCTTGCTTCTACCATCTTCGTCGTCCACTAGCAGCCTTCGATCACACGGTCGCATCAAAGCGCGTCCCCTTACGCGCCTTGCTGATAACGTCCATCACAGACAACGCTTGATCAAACGTAATTGGGAAAGGCTCCCCTTTGCGAATGGTCTTATAGAGACATTTCCAAATCGTCGAGTCCATATTCACCTTTAGCTTTGGCTTCACTGGAATCACTTTTTCAATCCACTTCAGTTTCTCATTATTCCCAAAGCCAGCATCAATTGCTGGGCTTTGCTTCTTAGCCCGAATTCTAGAAAATTTCTGCGTAGGCAAAACGTAACGAAGTTTGAACCCTTCTGTGACAGAGATCAGGGAACCGCGGGAACCATGCACGGTATATTCCGGTTCACTGATAGCCGCGCCACCCGAAATCTGCACCTCTGCCACACGTTCATTGGCTCCCTTCAAGATAATTCTGAGGTGATCTTCTGCATCCCCGACGGCGGCAATTCGATTCAGGTGACTCCACATGTCAACAACAGGCGCATCCAATAGACGCAAAGCATGGTCGATAATGTGCGGCCCCCAATTCAAGAGCTGCCCGCCACCACATTCCATAATCGTCTGCCAGTCGTCACGGCGCTGAAAACTATTGCGACAGAACTTCATGGTGTGAACATCCCCAAGAATACCCGAATCTATAATCTCGCGTACGTGCTGAAAAGCCGGTTCAAAACGCCGATTATGGCGAAAATAGAGCTGCCCTTTGTAGCGCGCCACTGCCTTCTTAAGCGTCTTTGCCTCTTCATAGCTCAACGTAATCGGCTTCTCAAGCAACACAATTTTTCCACCCCTCAAGGCCTCAACGGCATGGGCAACATGCTCTGGCGATCGGCTCGCGATGTCGACAAGCTCCACTTCTGGATCGGCAATCAGGTCGGTAATAGAGCGATAGGTGCGGCAACCCACCGCATCCGCCATGCGCTTGCAACGATCCGCCTTTAGGTCGCAGGCCGCAACAATAGAAAATAGTCGTTCAACCTTTGCCAGCTCGGGACGGTGCATTCCCCAACCTGCTCGTCCAATGCCAACCAAACCCACCTTGATTCTCCCCCGTCCCTGCCCATTCATCTTCGTTTCCATACCACTCATCCTTAATTTTAATATCGTTTCAACAGCGTGTTGCCCAAATCGAAAGCGCGCCGTCAAATTATAATAACGGTCCGTCATGAATTGATTACGAGAATTCTACCGGATTCTGCATGAGAAACAAGACGAGGATTCTCGAAAATGCGGAAATGGAATGTGGCCTTTACTTTTGACACTGAAATCATGGGCGTGCTATTTATAAAGGGGCGGTCGCAATGTTCTCCATAGAACCTTTTTAAGAAAGAACTATTATGAGTAGGATGATAATCAACGATACCGAGATCCAAAATGCGGAGATCTTTGAGATCATCCTCGAGAACTTTCCGGATATCATCCACTCCATCAACGAAAACGGAAACATCATATTCACCAATCGGGCCGCCGAAAACCTACTCGGATACACGCGCGAAGAACTACTCTCGATGAACATACGGGAACTCTACGCCCCCGAAATCATCAAGGCGGTTGAAGCGGGGTTCACGGATCTAAAGAGCAAAGGTGATAAGCGCGTCGAAAGCGTTTTGATGACAAAAGGCGGAGAACACATTCCCGTCGAAATTCGATCCTTCAGCATTTATGATGATAACGGCACCTTCCTGCGCACGTTTTCAATTCTCCGCGATATGCGCAAAATTAAAGAACTTGAGGACAATCTCATCCATGCCAGTCGGCTTGCAGCCATCGGAGAGCTCGCCTCAGGAGTCGCACACGACATTAACAACCCGCTCACGATTGTCCTGCTCTCTAACGAGCTTCTCATGCGAAGCATCAGCGCACTTGCGGGAACAGATTCGAAACAGGTGCAGGCGATCGCACGATTCGCTACAGACGTCCAAAAGGCCGCAGGAACCATTCAGAAACTCGCCGACCACCTACGCAATTTTTCTCGCGGCACAGCCGAGGCCCACGAAATAGTCGATCTCGAAGCTGTGGTAAACGATGCACTCTTTTTAACCGCGAGCAAGTTCAAACAAAGCCAGATCTCAATGTCCTGCAATATAGCAAAGGGACAGCACTACATTATGGGAAGCCCTAATCGGCTAGAGCAGATCTTTGTTAACATCATCGCCAATGCCTGTGATGCGCTTGCCGATCAGAAGCCGGCTACGCTCTCAATAGATGTCGTTCCCGCACCTTTTGAGGGAACCGACTGCTGGGTATGCAAAATTACTGACAACGGTCCGGGCATCCCGGAGGACCACCGTAGTGACATTTTTACATCCTTCTTCACGACCAAGCCCAAGGGAAAAGGAACCGGACTAGGCCTCTCCATCTCCCGCGGTATTGCACGCGACCACAAAGGCGATATCACCGTAGAATCATCCCCAGAGAATGGAACAACATTCTCGATCTTCCTGCCACAACACAACGGTTGAATTGGGCGTTATAACACGGGCCGTCTCGACCAAGTTTCTCCTCAAATCTGCGGCCCGAGGGCAGGCCACCTCCATCGCCGAGACTTACGAAGTTCTACAAAAATGGAGGTCGGGCGCCCTCGCCCCGCTGATGTTTTGCAAGAGCCGGGATTCCTCCCACTCTCTACAGTCTACTCTCTACAGTCTACTCTCCACACTCCACGCCCTCACACGGGATATCAACAGTCCCTGAAAGCGCCATTTTCTGACTCCTCAAAAAATGCCACGTATGTCTGCTCCAGCCCTTTTTGCAAACCAATACGCAGCGTCCACCCTAACGCTCTCAGCGTACTGCCCCACACCGTGACAGAGGCAGTCCCGTCGACTTTTGCATCATGAAACTTTCGTAGAAAATCCGGAAAACCATGAGAGTTCATGAGACCGTAGTTGTCATGCGGACCATATATGTTTGTCGGCATCACAGAGATCGACCTCCTGACGCGTTGCCGTTATTGTCGCCTCGAATCCATAGTGCAGCAATCGTCGAACAAGCGCGTCCCCAACCATACCAGTATGTCCCACAACATAGACGCGTTCAAACGAACTCATGCCTCTACCTCCCCCGTGCTGTGCCAAACAGCAAGCTCATGACGTGCCAATGCGAGATCAGCATCAACCATAAGTCGGTCCAGTTCCTTAAACTTCACTTTTGGCTCCCAGCCCAGCGCTTTCTTCGCCTTTGCCCATCACCGATAAGGAGATCCACGTCGGAAGGACGGAGAGGAGTTGACGCCGGGAAGATGAGGCGGTATTGATTGCCCCTTCAATTTTAAATGTGGGAAACGTAAGTGCAATGGACAGAAGGAGGTCAGAGATGAAGGCATTGAAAATCGGCGTGATCGGGGCGGGTGGCAGAGGCAATGTGGCCAATTATGCGCATCGACCAGAGGAGGGCTTTGAGGTTGTGGCAGGAGCGGACACAAATCCAGAGGCGCTTAAAGCCTTTGGGGAACGTATAGGCTCGGAGGGGTTACTGCTGACGGCGGACTACCGGGAGGTGCTGGCTCGAGAAGATATCGAGACGGTCTTTGTGACGACTCCGGATTTTCTGCACGAGGAGCAAGCGGCAGCAGCGCTGGAGGCGGGCAAGGCGGTGTATCTCGAGAAGCCGATGGCGATCACGATCGAAGGGTGCGACCGGTTGCTGGAGACGGCATACCGGACGGGCTCGAAGCTGTTTCTAGGCCACAACATGCGCCATTTCCAGTCGATTCTGAAAATGAAGGAGATCATCGACTCAGGGGTGATTGGAAAGATCCAGGCGGTATGGTGCCGCCACTTCATTGGCTACGGCGGCGATGCTTATTTCAAGGACTGGCACTCGGAGCAGCAGTACAGCAATGGGTTGCTACTGCAGAAGGGGGCGCATGACATCGACGTGATCCACTGGTTGGCTGGGGGCTACACGACGTCAGTCGTGGGGATGGGGATGCTCTCGGTTTATGACAAGTGCAAGCGGCGAGAGAGCAGCGCGCGGGGGGATGCCTCCTGGCACCAGAGCAACTGGCCTCCGCTCTCGCAGGTGGGTATGTCGCCGCAGATCGACGTAGAGGACCACAACATGATCATGCTGCAGATGGACAATGGCGTCCAGGCCTCCTATCTGCAATGCCACTACACGCCCGACAGCGAGCGCAACTACACCTTCATCGGCACCCAGGGACGGCTGGAGAACATCGGTGACAGTGGCGAGTGCGAGGTGCACGTCTGGACGCAGCGGGGGGGGCGTCCAACCCCAGACGTCATCCACAAGCTCAAAGCGGTGGAGGGCTCGCATGGAGGCTCCGACCCCGACATTGTGGATTCCTTCCTGCACTTTGTGCGAGACGGCATCCGGACGCGCACCTCACCGGTAGCAGCCCGCCAGGCAGTCGCGGTCGGCGTGATGGGGCACAAGTCCATGCGCACCGGGGGTGCTATGCAGCCAATCCCACCACTGCCGCCGCAGTGGCTGGACTACTTCGAGAACGGTCAAGGCGCATCTGCAGAAGGGTGAGCAGCGGACACGATTAGCGTGCCGTGGACTATAGGACCTCCATATGCGAAACGCCACGCGGCACCGCATATGGAGGCCAATTTATCTCGTTTCCTACCGTCTTGGCCCAACCCTCGGGTTTAGCGATAGATCATGTACGTTTTTCGATAGTCAGCTGCAGTTGTTTTGAAGTGCTGCTTGAAGGCTCGGCAGAAACTCTCGGTGTTGGCGTAACCAATATCGGATGCAATGCTCTTGATGGGGTCCATCGTGGTGGCAAGGCGATGGCGCGCAGACTGCATGCGCCTGCGAATCACGTATTGGTGAGGAGTCATCTCAACGAAGTTCTGAAACCGGGCATGCAAATGGGATGCACTCAGGCCCACATGATCCGCCAGAACATCAATGCTAGGCGCTTCGGAAAAGTGTTTGTCGATGTATGCCATAACGGCCGACACGCGCGGCGGGATGTCTCGCCGACTTTGCTGTCGCTTGAAGTGGTCGAGTTGAAACCGTAAACGGCTCCACACGAGGTCACCGAGGATTTCTCTGTCGACTGCTGTGTGATGAAATGCATGGAGCATTTCGTGGGCAAACGTCACGGCAGCGTCTGCGTCTTGCCACTGAAACATTCGGGGCCATGATTCCGGTCGCGTGATGTGCGCGAGATCAAAGGAGGCCGTCAGGCATTCATAGTGACCCTCGGGCTCTGCACGCCAGACGGTATTCTCTCCGGGGCAATGAACAAAAACCCACCCAGGCCGGCAGAGTCTATCGCTGTCCGGTGCGTAGACGCCCCCCGCCGTGATCAACTCAAAAAGCAGGCGCCCCTGCTCCAAAGGGTGTGGGGATGGCGCCCCTCCGCGGGGACTCGTATAGTATCCCATACTCTTGAGTGCTTCCTGCATGGTTTGTCCCAAAATCATAGTTTTTGTCAATTGACGTACAGATTCTATGCGATATTGTTAACAATGTCACTCACGCATATGTTGTTTTAGTCAAAGGAGATATTATGGTTCCTCAGATTTCAGTTCAACTTTACAGTGTTCGAGAACAGGCCGCCGCTGACTACGAAGGCACAATCCGCGCCATCGCCGAGATGGGGTTTGTGAATATGGAGCCTGCTGGCTATCCCGGCTCATCCGTGAGTCAGGCTTCCAAGCTCTTCAAAGACCTTGGGTTAAAAGCACCGTCCTGTCATGGGCCGCTACCGATTGGCGAGAACAAGAACCAAATCATCGACGATGCGCTAACGATGGGTCACAAGTTCATCATAACAGGGTGTCCGCCAAACTTCAGTGAGGACTTTAAGAGCACCGACTCCATCAAGGCGCTGGCGGAGCTCTACTGCGAAGCGGCGGAGGTTGCCGCTCAACACGGGCTTCAGGTAGGCTACCACAATCACGATTGGGATTTGCTCGAAATTGATGGACATCCGGGCTATCGCACCTTTCTTGAGAATACCCCCGAGACGGTACTCTGGGAAGCCGACCTATTCTGGGTAGCACGGGCAGGACGAGTTCCTGCTGATTTCGTCAAGGAGATCGGACCCCGCGGAAAACTGCTCCATTTCAAGGACGGCATTGTCACGGCAGAAGGTGAGTTCACAGAAGCAGAGACGGAAGACGGAAAAATCATGGTGAGCAACTCAACGCCCTTTCTGCCAGCCGGTTCCGGACAGGTTGATCTCGTAGCAGCTGCCGCAGTCGCCGAACACGCCGAGTACGTCGTGGTCGAGCTCGACAGCTATGATGGCGACATGATGAAAGCGGTACAGCAGAGTTACACGTACCTGACGACCACCGGCATCGCGCAGGGGCGCATTTAAGGGGGATTCTCGATGACCACAAAAGACAAAATGGGCATTGGCATCATCGGTTGCGGAAATATCAGCGGGGCGTACTTCAAAGGGTGTTCTACATTTAGAGCAGTAGAAGTCGTCGCGTGCGCGGACATCAACATGGACGCGGCAAAGAAAGCGGCCGAGGAACATGACGTACGCGCCGTTACGGTTGATGAACTCCTGTCGATGCCGGAAGTCGACATCGTCATTAACCTAACAATTCCCTCCGTGCATGCTGAGGTCAGCATCAAGGCACTGGAAGCCGGTAAACACGTACATTGCGAAAAACCGCTGGCCGTTTCTCTAGAAGATGGCAAGCGTGTGATCGACACGGCCGCAGCCAAGAGACTTCGCGTTGGCTGCGCACCTGACACCTTTCTCGGTGCAGGTTTCCAGACTTGCCGTAAACTTATCGATGACGGATGGATTGGTCGCCCACTGTCGGGAACCGCCTTCATGCTGGGTCGTGGCCCGGAGGGATGGCATCCAAACCCGGCATTCTTTTATCAGGTCGGTGGCGGCCCCATGTTTGATATGGGCCCCTACTACATGACAGCGCTTGTACATCTTCTTGGTCCTGTGAAACAAATTTTCGCGGTAACGACCAAAGGCTATGAGTCCCGCATCGCCACCTGCAAGGAGCACTTTGGAGAAGCGCTTCCCGTTGACATCCCAACCCACTACAGCGGCACACTCGTGTTTGCCAATGGTTGTGTTGTAACCGTAGGCATCAGTTTTGATGTGCATAAGAACACGCACAGTCCTATTGAGATCTATGGCACTGACGGCAGCGTTTGTGCGCCCGACCCAAATACGTTCGGGGGTCCGGTTCGTGTATTCCGCCCGGGAAATGAAGACTGGAAAAACGCCACCTTCACGCATGCCTACAGTGACAACTCACGCGGCATCGGTGTCGCCGACATGGCGCAGGCGATCCAGAGTGGCCGCCCCCATCGCTGCGACGGCTCGCTGGCATACCACGTGCTCGAGATCATGCACGCCTACGAGAAATCGTCGGTTGAAGGCAAGATGATCGAACTGGAAAGCACCTGCGAACAGCCCGCCGCCTTCCCGCTTGGAATGTTACCTGGGCTTCTGGATTAGCAGGGGGAGTAAACATGCAACGATACGGAATGGTACTGGGAGTCAAGGAGGAGAAGATTCCGTACTATAAGGAGCTGCATGCAGCGGTGTGGCCGGATGTAGTACGGATGATCAAGGAATGCCACATCGAGAACTACTCAATCTATCTGCGTAAACTTCCAGATGGAAAGCATTACCTGTTCAGCTACTTTGAGTACACGGGTGCCGACTTTGCTGCCGACGGGGCCAAGATGGCAGCCGATTCGACCACGCAGAAATGGTGGGCCGAGTGCATGCCTTGCCAGGAGCCGCTACCCGATCTCGCAGAAGGCGAGTGGTGGGCAGATATGGAAGAAGTGTTCCACCAAGACTAAGCTGAAACGAGGCTGGTTTCCTGATGCGCCCTCTACTCCACCACGATAATGTTGTGGATCTCCAACCGCTTGATCGTTGTCTTGATCTCGCCGTTTTCGTAGGTAAACGATAGCTTCCGGTTGGCCGGTTGCAGGCGTACGCTCTTAGGCTTCTTGCCGGTGCGGATTGTCACGAACAAAGGGCCCAGCGGGGGAATCTGGTCATACGTATAGTGACTCTCATTCGCGTGAGTGCCAGCAGTATTAACCAGGTTTACACATAGCTTGCCGTCCTTGGTCATCACTGAGACATCAACCAGGCGAGAGCCTTCGACCTCGGCAATCGGCTTGGGGTAGAGCTTGCGCACAAGATCGTTCAAAAAATCACGCAATACTGTATTACGGCAAGTGTTGTATGAAACGCCGCAAGACATGTAGATGCCGGCGATCTGGCCCTTGCCCAGATTGACGATGCTGGCTGCGACCTCAGACGGACCCACATTGTCATTCTCATGGTACAATTTTCCAAAGGCCTTCGCCCGATGTCCAAGCTTCACACGTTGCAGTTCACCCTTCACGCCACCAAGCCAGTCATTGTGCTCCAACCAAGTAGGCTTCTCAGTCGGCCGACCCGTAAACGTGACGTCCAGTTCCTTCCGGAACAGCTTCGCCGACTTCGGTCCGACGCATATGAGCTTTCCGCCATTCTTGACGTACGTGATCAGTTCTTTCTTAAACGCTGGTGGAATGTAATCCCATTCCGGAATGACCACGATCGGATATAGTTCCAGCCTACCTTTCAGATGATACTCGTTCAGGATCTCAACGCTGTTCTGGCCATCAGCCAAAGCGTTCAGGATCCCCTTGGTCGGCTCCAACAATCCGCCCCACGGGCTGAATACCCGTTCATTGTTCCGATAGAACGCCTTGCTGCAAAGGTAACCGTTCACGGGGTAGCAAATCAGAAATAGCGTAGTAGTGCAAGTGTT
>CAZNWT010000138.1:0-10739 GCA_964576795.1 uncultured Victivallales bacterium | reverse complement strand
GCCGGTCATGTAAGAATCAATCGCCCGCCGTCGTATTTCCTTCGTTGCGATACTCGTGGGGACAATATAGAGAAATTAACACGACATCTCAATCGTTAAATGCTCTAGTTGGAGCATTTAAACAACTAGGGCAGGCGAGGTCTGTTTGGCGAGAGAAATCCTTAACAGTCTAAACCACCTTCAACATCGCCATCTGCTCCCGGCGATACTCAGGATTGAGATGACCGTAAGGGTTGTCCGATGGCAGCCAGCCAATCGCAGTGACTCCCTGGCTATAGTTCGATCTGTAGTTCGATCTGACACTGTTGCCGGAATATGTTCGTAGTGTTCTGTCGTAAGGTGTTAATGTTAAGTAGGTTAGAATTAGGTAAAGTTCTGCCCTGACCAACTGCCTGACTTTGAATCAGGATGTTGGGGGTTCGAGTCCCTCCGGGTGTGCCAGTCACCAGAGCTGCTCGCAAGTTCGCTCCACGTGTATTGCCGAAAGTGGTCTGAGGAACATTTGCAACGGTCTGAGGAGAAAAGATGTATTTCGCGCTCATTAGCGCAATTGCATTGCCGCTGCTCTGCAATGCAATTGCTAATCCATTTTGAAGCTTATTGCAGACATGGCTAACTCTAATCCGTAGGCTGTGTCGGCTGCTGCGGGGGTGCCTGTGATGTTGGTGATCTGTGGCGTGATAAAGATCGAACATAATCCGGCGGGGATTTGAACGTCTTTCGTTCGCCATTTGCTGAAGGCTGGATAGCCGTCTGGTGATAGATCTACGGATAGCAGATTGACGTAACCATCAGATGCGTAAGTCCCTGCCCACCATGCTGACCTCGCAGTAATCATTGCAGCTCTAGTCGTCGATGCTGCTTTCTGCGCTTCCGTCGGGTCAAAGATGGCGTATATATTGAGCCTGATTTGCATCCAATCGGGGTAATCGCCAATGGCTGTGTGTGTTACCAGTTCGCACAGCGCACCTGCCTGTGTGACGCCAAGGATCAGTGGTAGCACTCCTGCCGTCACCTCCACTGTCGTTGTGCCCACTGCTTTATATGTGGCATTAGCTGTCGCTACCGATGCCGCAACCCAAGATGCGACAAGGGATTGCAGTATGGCGTTATCAAAGTACGCCGAAAACATCAGATCGCTGGAGGCGACTGGGTGCGTATATGAGAGGACTGCGTTGTTATCGGCATATCTGGCGACCCCGGCAATTGTGTCTTCGTCAGGGGCGAGGTAGTCAAATACAGCCGTCGGCAGAAAGAGCGTTGGATTGACGGCCGGGTCTGGAAGGACTGCATAATCGAACTCAATCTCAGTACCACTCCCCCCTATCATCCCGCTGCCCTCAATCCAGAATTTGCGAACGGTAGTGTAATCCTCTATTGAGGCGTACACCCATAAGTATTTTTCCGCAGCAGTTGTCGTCGGGAAGGTGATTGTAATGGTAGATGACTTATCCACCAGAATAGCGCCTTGCGGGTTCGCGTCTGTGATGTGGCTGAAATCGTATTGCATCGGGAGTTGCGCCAAGGCTGTGGCATCTCCGTTGCGGATGGTATCCCAATCTGTAGACGGATACCCAGAGTCTGACAAGACCGCCGAAAGCCGAATGCCGCCAACGAGCCAACGGTCGACGTGCAACGGGAGGTCAACTGATAGGATGTGCCGAGCGTTTGTGATTGCATCGGCAGGAATCTTAAAACGATATGCAACCATACCAGCATATGCTCTCTGATAGCCTTTACCCTCGGCATCCAACGCATAGTTGCCGACGACTTTGTACGCATCCCACTCGTCGGATGCGGCCTCTAAGAGTGCATTACGGGCGGGCAGTGTGGCTTGTTTTGAGGTTGTGGCGATCCACGGCTCTACCATAAGCAAGTCAAGTGCATCCTGAGCGGCTTCTGCTGTAGCAAGCAGGGCTTTCGGGTCCGTTCGCACCTGCCTCACAAATCGAGTATGTGACACCTGCTGCCTTGCATCTGCCTGCGTATATGACCCCGACACCACATCACTTGTTGCGTAATCTGTGCGATAGGCGATGACGCTTAGAGTGGCTGGCACTGTCACGGTGAGCGTTGCCCCGTGTGCAACTGTCGGGTCGGTTTCGTCTGGTGTGCTGCCGTCGAGCGTATAGTGCATCGTCACAGATGCCGTCGGGCATGTTACCACGACAGGTGTGGTGGACGCATCCGTGCCACCCGATTCCGGAGAGAGCTCTGGTGTGCTGATTTTCGATGTATATTCTGCGTGTGAGTACGACGCTGGCGTCATGCCGTCTTTGAAGCCTTTTGCATTGATCGTTGATGCAATCGGCACATTCACGACGGTTCCACTCACAACGCCTTCATCCGACTCTGTAGGCTCCTGTGGTGAGGCAGGGCTATACCCAGCCCCCGACGATGCGCTCAACACATATCGGATGATTGCGCCAGGCGTGGAACAGAAGAGTGTTACAGGTACGGTTGCTCCAACATAAGATCCGCCAATAGGTGCAAATGTTGTCGTGGCGACCGAAGGGGCTGAGGTGTAGTTAACCGTCACCACTTGGCTGTCGCTCATGCCAACCTTTACTGCGATGAGCTTGAGTGGATCGGCGCTACCAATGAGTCGAGTGAGCGTGCCTCCGTTGGCCACTGTTGAGCTGCCCGTCGTAGGTGTGCTGTCGTCTGTGGTGTAATGGATTGTTGCGCCATCTGTTGTACAAGTCACCGTGACGGTGACTCCTGTGGCATCTGCACCTGGGTACTCTCCAGACGGGGGATTGCAAACGGGCGCTGCAACTGCTGCTGCCTGTGCATATATCTCGCTAACAACATCGCTGGACGTGCCGTAAGGGGCATACGCGAGCATCTTGAGTGTCGTCGGAACCGTTATGTCGATAGTGCTTCCGCTCGCTGCCATCGTGCTTGCAGTGGTGGGCGTGCTACCGTCTGTCGTGTAGTATATGCGTGCACTTACCGTTGCGCAGGCCAGCACAATAGATTTAGATCCTGCCGAGTACTCACCAGATGCCGGGGCGGCACTCGGGTTAGCACTCGCAGGTGTGAACTCGCGAATCCACGGATAGGAAGCTCCCTCAAAAATATTCCAAAGGGTGCTGAAATCCCAATCCGTATAAGTGTCCTCTTGCATCAGTTGCGCATTGGTACGACCGTTTGTTGCTGATTTACCGGCAGAGAATCCAACATCATAACTAGCGTACGTCTTGTTGAATACGCTCTGCAAGCCCGTGTAAGTGATGCCTTCTGTCTCTGCATAACCGACAAACCCACCGATGTACGCGCTCGCACCAGGCGTTGTCACCCCGAGATCACTTGCGCTATAACATCCCTCAAATATGGGGGTGCCATAACCTACAAACCCGCCGACATATCCGTTTGCCTTAACAACACCACGCACTGACACATTCCGAAATATCGGAGAGCTACCTCCTGCAACAGCGAGAGCAGTACAGCAAATGCCGCCTACCATGCCAGTCGAATTGAAGCCACCTACAGTGCCCGAAAAGTAGCAGTTCTCGCACACAACGCCGCCAAATATGGGTATACTCATGAGGTTATATGCAAATGTGCCGCAATTACTACCATATATAATCCCCTCAAGCCCTAGGTTGCGAAAGCGGCCGTAAACCTGTAGAAACAAACACCTCACCGTTCCAGTATTATTCGAAACAAACCCGGTAATGCGAAAACATCCACCATTGTAATCCATGTTCATGTCAACTGGAATTGGATCTCTCCATACCCCACCTAAATCAATATCTCCCGTTTGCAGACAATACATAGGATTAAGATAGTCATAGGATGCCGCAACGCTCTGAATGCCTGATGTCCCATAAAGATCATCTGCGCTCGAAATGAGATACGGATCTCCAATTGTGCCTGTGCCTGTCATATTGTGCCTCCTTGATTACGTATAGTCGTGGGTTGTGTAGCAGTCATTGTCGCCGGGATGTGTGCCGCTGTAGTCGTCGTCCTCGTCAAAATCACCGTCGCCTGGATGCGAGTCGTCGTAATCCCCATCGTCTCCGTCGCCAAAATCACTGTCGCCGGGGTGGGTATTCTGGTCGCAGATGCCGTCGTCTATGGGTGTGATGACGACTGCCCCTGTATCGGGGTCAATTGTGAGTTCTGGGAGTTCTGGGCCATACGCTTCTGAGGCCAAATACTGGCGGCGGCGAAACTCGGGAGCATCCTCCCCGGATTCGAGAACGATGACTTCGCGGGGTTGCATGGTGAGGTCGCCCTGGTCGGTTGGCATAGCGCTGGGGGAGAGGTCAATGCGGCGGGTTGCTTCAGTGCTCACGTCAACGTCGGTGAGCACGCTACGCAGGGTCTTATCGTAGGAGCTGGAGACTTGGTCGGTGGGGGTTGTGCTGCCCATGTTTGTGCTGCCGCCGTAGTCTGTTGAGTAGCCGGTGCCGCGGGCGCTCTGTCCGAGGGCCTGTTTGCGGTTGTTCATGTTCCAGAGTAGTGCGGCCAAGTCGTCGGGGCTGATGTGCTTGTCCGGACCGAATTGTATGACAGTGCGGCCGCTGGGGAGTTCCTGGCGGATTATTGAAACTTGGGCGCGCATTGTGGCCCATTCTGTCCTGCCTCCTGAGATGTTGATGACGTCGCCGGGGTTGCCCCACCAGGAGCATTCGTCCTCGATGATTTCACATGAGCCGTCGTATTGGAGCTGGGACCAAGCGGCGTAGAGTGTTGCGGCAAGACTTGCTGGCGGTGTCTCGCCTCCGGAGGATCCGTCGTTGCGGTAGGTCTTGAAGCCGTCGTCATCGAAATCGGCGTCGTCATTGATGACTAGGAGCTTGAGGGCTTGGTTGATAACAAACTGCTCCATGACAAGGCCAGCGGCATCTTTTGAGGTGACAGTCACTGCAGCCGTGATTGTGACGTACGTGGGGTCGACGTCCATAAAGTCGTGGATGCTGCCTCCGGTGACGAAACGGGGATAGTCCTCCTGCAGATCGACCAAGCCGTCGGCATAGTCTGTCGTGGGCGTTTCGACCATGATGTTTGCGGCCGGGTGGGCGGCAAGAGCTGGGCAGCGCTCTTGCCACCAGGTTGCAGCGTGCATATCGGCGGGCCATTGCTGGGTCTGGATCTTCTGGGTTGCTCCGACCCCTCCGGCCCCATCGAGCTTGATGGTGTGGACAAGAGTTTCACAGCTGTCTGTGGTTCCTGCCTCCTGGACCTCCGCGAGTTCATACTCTGTGCCATCAGATCCTGTGGTGGCGCGTTCGAAGTAGATCTTGATTCCGACTGGGGTGAGATCGTGGCGCGGGCGGATCTTGAGATTACAGAGGCTGGTAAGCGGATGGCTTGTCAGGTCTGTAGTCGAGCGCTTGCGCAGCTGAAAGAGGGGAGGACTCTGGTTGTGGTCGAATGAGTAGCGATAGTCCGGGACGTAAGCCAGGAGGCGATTGATTGCGTCAGTGCAGCGAATGTCGTGCGCCTCGTCTTTTGCCAGCTCCTGTGTGGGCCACCCCGATATGCTTGAAGGGAGCTGGATGGGCGCGCCTCGATCTATAGCAAATTGGACGATGTCGCGGATCTGCTCGCCGATGTTGATCGTGAGACCGGCCTCGTCCTGGCCGAGGATGACGCGGCTTTTGTATTGCCATTGGGCAGAGGATGTACCGGAGTCGTATCCTTTCCAGCGCTGCTCGTAGGTGCACCGCTGGAGGTAGTAGCCGGGGCCGACAACGGTATGGCTGAGTGATTCTTGGGATCCGTCTCCATCAGCCGGGTGAGTTTTGCAGGTGCCACGAAAGAAGACCTCGTCGGCCTCGCCAGCTTCGGTGCGGATTATTTCTATGGATTCGTCGTGGGGGAACATGACGGCGCTGTCCATGTCGTCTTCCACGGTGATGGTGGCCTGGTCGACGTCGCCGCTTCGAAACTCGAGGACACACGACATGTCATAGAGCGTGAATGGCTGCGCCATGTCGGTGCCTATCTTGATTTTCCAGATAATGCTCATCTTGCCTGTAGGAGTACTTTGATTTGGGAGTTCTGGCGGTCTATGATGTTGGCCGCATCTTCGAGTAAGGTGGCTGTTGTAGTTGTTCCGCTGATCAGACGTTGTGTAGCTTCTATTTGCTTACGCACGCTTTCTTTTTGAAGAGCTGCAGACATTCTGCCTGTATTCTCCACATTACCGAAGTGCTGTGCGGCTTCAGCAAAATTGGCATTGCCGCCATTGTTCATGAAGTCTTTGGCAATGCTGTCGCCTTCACTGGCAAAGCGATCAGCTTTGACACGCCTGAGCTCATCATGAACCTGGGATTTTATATCATCAGAGAGGAACGCTGTGGTGCCTCTGCCCAATAGCTGATCAATATTGAACGCTTCTTTTAGCGACCGCTCAGAGCGCGGAAGCTTATTATATTCTTCATTCCGCTCCGCCCCAACCCGCCGCACAGCCTCCGCTTTGTCGCGGTTGTTTTCTCCGACTTGCATAAACGCTGCTTTCATTCCACGCCCGAGAGCGTAAGCAATGGCAGGAACAGCACGCATGAGAGCAATGACAACGCCACGCCCGAGTATGTCGCCGATTCCTTGCATCGTTGCTGAAAGCCCTTTGATGATCTCGTCTCTGGCGTCTTTACCTTCTTTTCCGGGCATGCTGATGGCTGCACTAATGGCTTCGACCTTTTCGGCGGCGGCCCCTAGTTTGGCTTCCATGATATCGAAGAATGACGTGTTGTTGCGCCATGTTTTCATTTTGGCAGTGATGCGGTCGACGTAGGGGCCGAGGACGCGGTCGAAGCGTTCGCCGATCGCGTCGATATGGTTCTCGATCTCTTTGGAAACCCGGCCCCAGTGCATGAATTTGCGCACAAACTCGGAGGCCTTGATTAGGCCTTCGCCGGTCGATTTCTGCATCTCTTTGAGATCGGCCGCCGCCTTCTCTGCACTATCTCCCATGAACAGAAGCGCCTGCGTGTAGTTCTCCATGCCAAAGATCTTCTGAATGGCGGAGATCGATTCGCCTTTCGTCGTCCAGAGTTTCTTCATTGCTCCCTGGAATGACATGGTCTTGGTCCATCCATCGCCGAGCTCTTTATTGAGGATGGAGATCATGTTCCGCATTGATACCAATGCCGTAGGCGTCTTGACTGTTGCGGCGGTCATCGTGGTGATTCCAGCAGCTAACTGGTCAAATGCCATGCCGGATTTTGCGGCGGCCGTGGCAGATTTGTTAAGTTCTTCGCCGACCTCCTCGAAGGTTGTCTGGCCGCCCTTTACTATAGAGTAGAGTTTGTCGGCAGCAATGCCGGCTTGGTCGTACTTCATCTTAAAGGGGCCAAGAACGGCTGCAAGCCCTTGAATGACGGCTTCCATGTTTGCGCCATCCGCGATGAAGGCCCTAGCGGCAACGCGCATGAATGCGATCGCGTTTTCTTTTGGGATGCGGGCAGAGCCTATCTTATATAGAGAGGCAATCAGTGATTCTTGGGCGATGCCAGTATCGGTTGCGACATCTCGAATCTCTCGACGGAAGTACCGGAAGGTTCCTAGCGAGCCGTCGAACATGTTGACCGCTTGGGCTAGTGAGATATTGAGCTTGGCGGATCGTATGGCCATTGCGCCCATTGCCAGCGTGACGGCGGCAATAGTGCCGGAGAGTCTGCGCAGGCCGCGATTTGCTACGCCCACACCGGTGCGGATGCCTTTGAAGGTTGCTTTGACTGCGCGGCCCATGAGCTTGGCGGCTTTCTTGGATTTGTCCATCCATTTGATGGATTTGGCCAGCCCGGCGATGTCGGCCCAGAATTTGAGTTTTAGGAACCATTTGGCGTCGGCCATTAGCTTGCCTTCCAGTAGCGGGTCATGAATTTGGCGGTGTCGGCGTTGACGTTGTCCATCCAGTCGTCAGGGATGACGCTGTGATCTGGGTCCTGGGTGATCTCTGCAACCAGGGCGAATAGGACTTTGCCTGCTTTGCCGGGGAGTTTGGCTACGCCTTTTTCGGTGCGCTTGTTGATGATGAGCTGAAGGCGGCCGAACTCGCGTGGGGTTTTGCCTTCGGCCTCGGACCCCTTTATAGGGATAAAGAGCATGCCGGTCTTGTTGATGGCCTTGATGGTGCCGCCGTGGTAACGCTGGGCCATTCCGGCCTTGGAGACGATAACGGTGGCACCGTCGTCGTCGGTCTGGAAGCTGGTGGCATCGGCGGCGTCGGCATAGAAGTTGTGGGCGACGTTTGACCGGTGACGGGTGCGGCCGAGTTTTTCGAGGTGGTTGCTGAGGTGGTTTGCTCCAGAGCGGCCCATGACACTGCGGATGGCTTTCGATCGAGCGGCAACCTTTGCTCGTGCAAGTCGTGGTGTGGCGGTGTCTGTGATGTGCTGCTCGTATGAGTACATTTCAGTTAGCTCCCATAACCAGTGATCCGCCATCAAAGGAAATGGCTTTGCCGAGGGTTTGCATGAGCGTTGCAAAGAGGGGGGAATCTTCCGGGACGGGGCTGGATGCGTGTACGTCTTGGTTGAGTGGATTCCGCTTAGGGGCGACGGTTTCCTCGGGCTTGATGACGCCCAGGGCTTCAGCACGATCGCGATCGACATCACGCTTGCGCATGCCGCTTTTGTAGTCAAATGGTGGGTATGGCAATCCAAATGCTGAGATCTCGATCCAGATGCGATCGTTCTTGAGGGCGATCATTCCGCTTTCAGCGAAGGGGTTGGAGACGGGCTTTGCCGAGGTGGCGCTGCCAAGGGTACGGATGGCGTCATTCCAGCGGGTGCCCCATGCCCGGCGCTTGTTGCGGGTTCTAGCCCGGTAGAGTTCGGAGGCTGGCCACATGTCGAGGATAGCGGGCTCCTGGGCCTGTAGTTCGTTTGCATAGCCACGGCTGAAGCCGGATTGCATCTCTATGATGAGGTCAAGACGGCGGTCACTGCCGAGATCCTGAAGGCCACCACGTTTGTTTTTGTCTGGAGTGTAGCCGATTTCTGCCAGTGCTTGCTTGAGCCGTGTCCGGACGTAGGCGGGATTCTGGTATTCCCCCGGGCGGGCCGGTCGGCTCTGGCCGGTTGCGGGATCCACAACGGTCTGGGGAGAGACGAGGCTGGTCACTAGGTTGTGCTGGCGCTGCAGGTACCAGGCGTTATTGGTCCGGGCCGAGAAGAAGGCGCGCTCCCGGATCTCGGGAGCCAGGCGGGCGAGCTCGGCGGCCGAGGCGGTCGTCGGCATGAGCTTTTTGGCCTGCTGATGCTGCAGGGCTTCTGTGAACGGTATGGGGGCGGAGAAGATCATGGTTGAGTAAATTCCGAAAGTTGAAACAGAAAATCTGAAAAGCGGGAGAGAACAAAACAGGTGGCGAATATGATAACGGTGATTGCGTAGCCGATTACACGGTAGAGCCAGTCCGGGCTGTTAACCCGGCCGGTGCTGTTGAGTTGTTGGTCGGCTTTGCTCATGGGTTGATTTTCCAGAGTTGTTTGCAGTACTTGCGGTGGTAGTCTTCGGTCAGCTGGCCACAGCCTTTATAGCCCCATTTGAGTTTCCAGCTGTTCTGGATCCAGAGAATGCGGGGCGAGGGCGCCCCCCCCCCATTTTCACCGACGTAACCATGTTCGGCGATGACAACCAGGTGATAGCCGATGACTTGTGTGTCGGTGTGGCAGATGCAACCGGCGGCGTTCGGGTGGCGCCATCCTTCGGTGATTTCATAGCAACCAAGAAGCGGCGCGATCGCAAGTGTGCTCATATCCCTGACGCGCTCGGCTGTCTGGTGCGAGTAGAGCCAGCCCTCTTTTTGGGCGGCCCACCATGCTTGCGGGACTGTGAGTCCACCTTTGAGGTTGCCGTAGAGGCGCATGCGTGCCCGTTCCCAGGCTGCGATGATCTCTGCATCCGGGATGTCTATGCCAAGCATGATGCCTACCCAGTTGGCGATGCCAAAGAGCGTGCATGCACTCGAGTTGCCCTGATCATCGCCGACTCTAGCCCGACCCATCCATGAGATATCATCGCCATCGCGTAGCGGTTTGGCTGGATCTGGGTGATACCCGGCACCTGGGGTGAGAATTACGTTTTGCTGAAACATGGCTAGTCCTGGACGATTGGGTTGATGGGCTGCTCGGTGACAACGCTCAGGGCGTTTGTCATTGGGTAGGCTGGTGAACTGATATAGGGATCGAACTCGAACGGCTGCGGGTTGTGCGGTCGGTCGGTTGTGCATCCGGTGATTGTGATTGCGGCGGCAAGGATCAGTAGTGCTGTTTTCATTGTGTTGTCTCCTTTGTGTTGTTGTCGTAGGGGCGGCGTCCACGCCATGTGATGTATCGTTGTCGGCGTTGATTTGTGAGGTCTGCCGTACGGCGGTCTGGGGCGTACCCACGCTCCAGCGCGTACTCTCTCAGGAAAGGGTTTTTTGCAAGTTTTCTGAATGCTGCCATCTCGGTCTGGCGTATGCTCTCTCTAGTTGCACCAAGATGGGCTGCTGTCTCATCGAGCGTGTGCAGCGGGCCGTTATCGTGTGGGATCATCGACTCTGGCCATGCGCAGTGGATTGCGCTGTGCTCTGAGTTGCGTGTCGGAGCATCTTCCCACGGCGCATCAACCAAGGATACGTTGGGTGTTGCTGATGGGCAGCTACTCATTGACGACCTCCAGGGTTGCTCCACGCCAGCAGGCAGGACGCTCAAGGGATTGCAGCTTGATCAAGTGCGCACCAGCGGCGAGCCCATCAACGGACCATTGCGCGGTGTTGGTGATGCCGCCCGCGT
>CAZNWT010000137.1:0-10864 GCA_964576795.1 uncultured Victivallales bacterium | reverse complement strand
AGCGGCGGCCAACTGCCGCCATCGTCAGCCGTTACTGTGGGGATGCGTGCCCCGTTAAGAGAGAAGGGTCACATCTAAACATTCAACATCTCGACTATATTCTTAAAAGCCCTACGCATCTTTCGGTCCTGCTTCAGGCGGCTGTCGAAACGCCCCTGAAACAGCGGGCCGGAACGATCGTGACGCGCATTGAACCAGCTGCTGTACGAAATCCCGAGCCACTGCATAGCACGGCTGAGGTTCGCATCCGGGGTCTGGACGATAAGATGATAATGGTTCCCAAGCAGACAGTACGCGTGTACCCGCACGCGAAACCGTTCACACACCTCCCCGAGAAGTTCTAGAAAACGACGATGATCACGCTCGTCCTCGAAGATCGTGCGCCGCTCGATCCCCCGATGCATGCAATGGTACCAACCATCCGATACGTTGACTCGCAAAGGCCTTGTCATGGGTGCAGCAAACCACCGCCAACACTGCAAGTCAACTTGTATATGTTGAATGTTGTGACCCTTCTCACTTCTCACACACTGGCCATGATCGGTTAATATATGAAACTATACATGCCATTTATGCTGCGTAAATGGCGGCGATGGTATAATATTTCCTTGATTCGACGTTTTCGTTTGCGTAGTCTAATGTCCAGAAGAGATATAATGGAGGCAGCATACGATGGAGACCGTAGACAGATTGCTCAGGATGCCGGTGGGGAGCTTTTTTCTGTTCGGACCGCGGGGTACGGGAAAGTCAACATGGCTTAACCTACAGTTACCCGATGCCTTGCTGGTGGATCTTCTGTCAGAGGACACCTATCAGCGTTTTTTGACCCGTCCGGATGATCTCTACGATCTTGCCATGGCGCAACGTGAGCATCGAACGCTGGTGATTGATGAGGTACAGAAGGTTCCAGCGCTCTTGAGCGTCGTTCATCGCTGCATGGAACACCGAAAGGATCTACGCTTCGTGCTGACTGGTTCCAGCGCGCGCAAGCTGAGACGTTCTGGTGTGGACTTGCTAGCGGGGCGTGCACAACTAAAGACGTGTCATCCCTTTCTGGCGGCTGAACTGGGAGGGGCGTTCTCTCTAGACACGGCGCTGGTAACGGGTCTGGTGCCTCTCGTGTGGTCTGCTGAAGATTCTGCTGCCGTCCTGCGAAGCTACATGGCCCTCTATCTTCGTGAAGAAGTTCAGATGGAGGCGTTGGTTCGGAATGTTGCCGATTTTTCGAGATTCCTACAGGCGATCAGTTTCTCTCATGCCTCGCAGTTGAACCTATCAGAGGTCAGCAGGGAGTGCGAAGTAAGCCGCAAGACCGTCGAGAGCTACGTCTCTATTCTCGAGGATTTACTGATCGCACACCGTTTACCAGTTTTTACCAAGCGGGCAAAACGCCAATTGGTCAACCATGTGAAGTTCTACCTGTTTGATTGCGGCGTGTTTCGATCCCTTCGACCAGCAGGCCCCTTGGATAGGCCGAGCGAAATAGATGGCCATGCTCTGGAAGGCCTTGTCTTTCAGCATTTACGCGCGTGGGTCGACTATGGGGCGCGTTCGGTCCAGATCTACTACTGGAGAACCAAATCAGGCAGTGAAGTCGATTTTATCCTCTATGGTGAAACGTGTTTTGTTGCCATCGAGGTGAAGAACGGGGCGAAGGTCAATCGCAAAGATCTTCGTGCCCTAAAAAGTTTCTCGCAAGATTTTCCTGAGGCGCGTTGCATCCTGCTTTATCGAGGAACAGAGCGCCTTCTAATGGATGGGATACTATGCCTCCCCTGTGAATCCTTTCTGCGCGCGCTTTCACCCGACAACGAGTTGGTTCAATCATGAACAGATACGCTCACATAAGGAGAGTATCTGTCAGCGGAGGGTTTTGACTCTTCGCGAGATGTGGAAAAGCGAAAGGACGGAGGTGGGTGGTGGATTCCCGCCCGTCAGGCGGGCCGGGCCGCAGGCCCGGAATGCCCAGACGCAACCTGGCTACACCTCGGAGTTTCATCCCGTTACCCAAAATCCTACTCGGGGACTCGCGTTACGTCTAGAACTTCATACAGAAGGCGGAACGCGCTTCAATCGTATCCTTGATCGTATTCATCACAGAATCGTCAAGGGCTTGATTGACTTTCAAGATCGCCAGCGAGCGGTTGGTTTTCGCGTCATGCGGATTGCGCATATCCTCAATGTTGACTCCCGCCTCGGCCAGCATCTTTCCAATGGTTCCAATGACACCGGGGCGATCATCATACAAGAAAAAGAGCGTCGGGCCGACAGGTTCAAAGTAAAGCTTATCAAACTCGTTAATTCGGGAAATGAGCAAAATGCCCTCTTCGACGGTTCCACGCACACTGACATGGCGATCATTCTCAGAATCCACGGCGGCCGTCAAATCAACGGTGATCGAGTTCTCAAACTTCTTATTCTGATCCACCTCGCGGTTGAAGTATTCAATCCCCATCTCTTCCAGGAATTTCTGTGATTCGCTCGGTGTCATCGTGCGGTCGCAGTCATCGCAAATGCCCGCCACAATGGGTGTCGTCAACCATTCGGCAAAAGGCTGCAGCGATCCGTAGAAACTGGTTTCGATCAATTTTGGAGAGGTGGTGCGCGACACAATACAACGGCTCAGTCTTGCCAACGCATAGGCGAGCTCACAGTAATGCTCATTAAGCCCCTCTGGAATATCGCGGTTTACGACAAAACTCGTGATGCCCTTCTCTTCGAAGTCGATCAGCTGCTCGGCAGCACGCTGCGCCGCTTTGAAATTAGCTTCAGCTGTGCTGGCACCCAAGTGAGGCAACATGAGGTCGGCAATATCCATTACGGACTTATCGCCGGCTGCATCTTTGGCATAGACATCATTCAAAAAACGCAGCTTCTTGGCAGGCTTCGCCTGACGTAACGCCTCCTCATCAATGATGCCCGCGCGGGCACAATTCACGATCGTGGCCCCCTCTTTGACAAGCCCCAATAGTTTTTCGCCCACGAATCCACGCGTTTCTTCATTCTCAGGAATGTGGAGACTGATGTAATCCGACGTAGAAAACAGATCCTCCAGCGTCGTCAGGGAAACCCCAATCTGTTCTGCACGCTCAGCCGAAATCACAGGATCATAGCCGAGGAACGTGCAATCGAAACCAGAAAGCCGCTTGATCACGAGCTGACCGATATAACCGAGTCCCACAATGCCTACCGTCTTACCCGCCAGTTCGCGCCCCATGAACTGCTTCTTCTCCCATTTACCTTCGCGGGTCGATGCATCCGCCTGCACCACGTGGCGAGCATCCGCCAACATCATGGCGACCACCTCTTCGGCCACGGCGTTGGAATTTGCGCCAGGGGTATTCATCACATCAATACCCTTGGTACGGGCATATTTGGTATCAATCGTGTTGAAACCAGCTCCCGCACGCACCACAACCTTCAGGTTGGGAAGAGCATCAATCACCTCGGCAGTCACCTTCTCGCTGCGCACAAACATCGCAAACGTGTCGCTGTGCTCAGCAAGCAGAGCCTCCAGCGGTGTGGCATCATCCTGCACCACTTTATAACTGCCATTCGCCGTTAGAATATCTTTTGCAACCCCATCCAATTTCGTTGGAATCAAAACTTTTTTCATCGAATACTCCATTTTTAGTTAAAATCGTATCGTAAAGAAAAGAACCCAGCGCATGCTAACCTCTTAAGTCTCGAACCTAGCACGCCATCACAACCCCAACAAGCTCGCAAATCAAAGCAGATTATAAGCTAAAAAGAATTCGTTCCACACTTAGTGTCATGTACCAGAAGTGCATTAGTAGATTCTAGAAATTCCTGTCATTCCGAGCGAAGTCGAGGAATCTCGTCCGCACGCGAGGGGAAGATCCCTCGACTTCGCTCGGGATGACACCTTTAGTATACGAGAAGACCACCTTGGTATTGCTAGCCTATTTACACGAGATGATGTCTTCGCACTACCCGGTACTCTCGACACTCTCAGGAACAGCCTCCGCTTCGGGATGATCCTCAAGGCCCTTGGCCAGTCCATCAATCTGCTGGAGCTTGTTCTCAACAGCACCAAACCGTTTCTCGGCCTCGGCATACTTCTTCCCCGCATTGTCCATATGCTGACCCACAAGGCGAAACGCCTCCGAAAACCGCTCAAACTCCTTATTGAGGCGGGAAAGGTTTTCTATCACTTCGCGGGAACGCTCCTCGATGCGCATTCCCTGAAGCCCCAGAATGATCGTCTGCAAATAGGCATAGAAGCTGTTGGGAGAAACCGGGATCACCCGTTTCTGGAGGGCATACGTAAAGAGGGACATCTCTCCACCAAACGCATCATCTTTGATGATGGTCTCGTAGTAGACATTCTCAGCCGGGATATACATCAAGGCAAAATCAAAGGTGTTTTCATCCATTTTGATGTATTTTTTCGAAATCGCATCAATGTGCCCCTTCACATCTCTGATGAATGCACGCTTGGGGGCCTTTCGCAATTCGGCGGTTTCCACTTCCAAAATGCGGCGAAAGTTCTCAAGCGGAAACTTGGCATCTATCGGCACCATGCCCAAACGCAGCAAAACAACGGCATCAACTGTCTCTCCGCTTTTGAAGCGATGTTGTAACTCAAAATGGTTAGGTGGCAAAATCTGAGCCAACAGATCGGCCAGAAAAAGCTCCCCCAGTCCGCCCCGTAGCTTTGGCGGGCGCAGGATCATCTCCAAACTGGAAATGTCCTTTCCGATTTCGAGCATTTGCTGCGACGATTCTTTAAGCTGCCCCAACTGCTGGCGGACATCCCCCACCACTTGATGCGTGTTATCCAACCGCGCATTAATGGACTTATTCGAGTTTGCAATGGTACTCGCAACATGCTGAGAAAGAGAGGTAATGGCATCGCTCATGCTCGAGCGCAAGGCGTCCATCTGCTGGGACGACTGCCCAAGACTGGAGCTGACTTGGTTCTGAAGCAATGTTAGAGCGCCGTCTCCCGATATCTGACGGGAAGCGCGCAAGAGCAGCCACATAACGACTGCTACCAAGATAAGAACGAAAAACGCTAGCACGGTGATAATGGCATATTGCATGATAATTTAAGACTCACCTTCATCCGTTGCCCAGTTACAACATCACCTGCACAAATCCCAACCGATTAAGCCGTTCGATTAAGGGTAACCGAGTAAGCGTATCGCAGAAGTGTGCGCTTAAGAATGCGAGTAAGTGTTGTGCTTCGCACCTCTAAAACTCTTAACCGTACACTTCGTCGCACTCTTAACCCCCACACTTACTCGGATGCGCTTAACCGACTAACTTACTCGAATTTTCCTCGCCCCGCTTGCACCCAGAACCCTACACCATCCGGCCGCGGTGGTTGTTCTCCTCGTCATCCTTCCACCAACGCGCTTGCGTCGTGGAAATTCTGGCAATCTTCTTGGCCGTCATTTGGTTGCCGCGGGCTTTCGCTCCCTTAACAAGGACCTCCGTCGGATGAAACAGCTGTTGGTGAATACGCTGCCCCTTGGACGGCTTATATTTAAGGTAAATCTCCTCGGGGTTCGTATCCTCAAACAATAGCACTTTTGACCCCTCCGGCGCACAGCGATACTCCTTGTCCATGATAAACCCACCCGTGGTGAATCGCTTCATATACGTAAAGCCATAATCCGTATCGGTATAGACAATGGTATAAACGCGTTCCCGGTCTGCCTTGGCGCAGTAGATCATCTCCCCCTCGATATAGAACTTTTCCGGGGGGGACACGACCCGGTAACAGCCATCTTTTGAGGCAACGATGATTTTGTCATAGGACGAGCACTCGAACAACAGCTCGCCATTCACAGCGTGTCCCACGTAACCGCGCTCGGCATCAAACTGGATTTTGAGCTCCTTGGCCGTCAGTTCACGCACTTCGATATTTTTGAACGTTGCGATCTCCGTCCGTCGCACATACTCCTTGCCATAAGCCTTGAGCAGCGCCTTCAGATAGCGCACCACATAGCGCGTCAGTTGGGCGAGATACTTGTCAACTTGAGTAATCTCCGCCAGAATACCTTCAATTTCTTTGCGGTTCTTGTTGATATCAAACAGCGAAATGCGGCGAATGCGAACACCCAACAGCATCTCCACATCTTCTTTGGTGATTTCCCTTATAAGCTTCTTCTTGAAAGGCTTAAACCCATCGAAAATGGCATCACGTACAGTCTCCGCCGTTTTGCACGTCTCAATGCTTTTATAGATTCGTTTCTCAACAAAGATCTGAACCAACGTCTTATTATGCAACGCATCAAGCAGGTTCTTCTTTCTGAGCTCCAGCTCCAGGCGAAGCACTTCCTTAAGTTGAGCCGTGTTTTCACGGAGAATCTCAGAAACCGTTGAGTCGATCGGACGATTCTTGCGAATCACCACCACACGCCCCGTGACCGCCGTCTCACAGTTCGTAAACGCATAAAGCGCTTTGATGGCCTGTTCCGGTTTTGTTCCCGGACTCAAGATCAACTCGATCTCGACTTTTTCTGAAGTGAAATCATTAATCGAACGAACCGGCACCTTCTTCTTGCGCACCGCATCTTCAATGGATGCAACTAATGACTCGGTCGTGGTTCCATAGGGAATTTCCGTAATCACCAATCGGCCATTTGCAGTCGGTTTGAGGCGGCCGCGCAGTTTTACTCTACCATTGCCATCCTCATACTCCGAAACATCCATCAAACCGCCCTGCTCAAAGTCCGGCAGAACACTGAATGGCTTCTTCTGGAGAATCGCAATTTGAGCCTCTAGCAATTCTGGAAAGTTGTGCTGCAACACGCGCGTTGACATTCCTACCGCAATGCCCTCTGCCCCAAGCATCAGCAATAGGGGAAGCTTACTCGGCAGTGTGACCGGCTCCTTCTTGCGACCATCGTAATTCGGGACAAACTCCGTTAGATCATCATTAAAGATCTCTTTGCGAGCCAGTGGTGTGAGACGACATTCAATATATCGCGAGGCCGCCGCACGGTCGCCCGTGAAGAGATTGCCAAAGTTCCCCTGTCCCTCAATCAAATACCGCTTATTCGTCAAATTCACGAGCGCATCCGCAATCGAAGCATCCCCATGGGGGTGATACTGCATGCAGTGTCCCACAATATTGGCCACCTTCGTGAAACGGCCATCGTCGGTCTCATGCAACGACCAGAGAATACGCCGTTGAACAGGCTTCAGACCATCTTCCATGGCAGGAATCGCCCGATCACAAATCACATACGAAGCATACTCGAGAAAATTAACATCCATCATCGCCCGCAGCGGCCCATTTCCATCACACATGGGTTCATGGTCTTCATGAACGTCGATATCAATCTCGGAGGGCTCATCATCAGGTGCAGCAGATTTCTTTGCCTTTTTCTTGCCCTTTTTCTCAGCCTTAGGCTTCACCTTGGCCTCTGCCCAGGCATCAAACCCAAATTCTTGTTGTGGGAGTTCGTCACTCATAGGTTGGCCTGATCAATAACCAGATTATTCATGATGTAATCGCGCCGCTCTGGCGTATTCTTACCCATATAAAAATTAAGCACTTCGGCAATGGAATGTTCACCCCTGATAACCACTGGGTGAATGCGGATGTTCTTGCCGATGAACTGCTTAAACTCGGCCGGAGAAATCTCCCCAAGCCCCTTAAAACGGGTCATTTCGCAGCTCTTTCCCAACTTATTCGAAGCCGCATCCCGCTCTTTCTCAGAATAGCAATAGATCGTCTCCTTCTTCGTGCGCACCCGAAACAGAGGCGTTTCCAGAATCATGAGATGCCCCTGGCTCACCAGCGGCTCAAAAAAGCGCAGGAAGAACGTAATCATAAGATTACGGATGTGAAGACCATCGACATCCGCATCCGTCGCCAGAATCACATGCTGATACCGCAAATTGTCGGTGCTCTCCTCAATATTCAGGCTGCGCATCAGGTTATAGATCTCAACATTCTTATAGAGCGTATCGCGATTCACATCGCAGCAATTGAGCGGCTTGCCCTTTAACGTGAAAATGGCCTGCGTGTTGACATTCCGGCAACTCACAATCGACCCGGCGGCAGACTGACCCTCTGTAATGAAGATCATCGAATCCTCGCCTTTTCCCTTCTTCTTATCGAGGTGGCGTTTGCAATCCTTGAGCTGCGGAACCCGAATGGTGACCGCCTTTGAGCGCTCTCGCGCCATCTTTTTGACCGACTGGAGTTCCTTGCGAAGCTTCTGCGTATCCTCAATCTTGCCAATCAGCTTCTCGGCAGACTTCTTATCGCGGTGGAGCAAATCCACCACAATATCGCGAATACGGGTCACCAGCGTTCCACGCAGCTCCGTATTGCCCAGTTTATTCTTCGTCTGCGACTCGAATACGGGGTCTTTCAGGCGAATCGCCACCGCCCCGAAAACCCCCTCGCGGACATCATCGCCATCAAACTTGCTCTTGCCAAACTCATTGATGCCCTTGAGGAGCCCCTCACGAAATGCGCTCAAATGCGTGCCGCCATCGGTCGTGTACTGGCCATTAACAAAAGAATAATACTCTTCACTAAACCGATTCGTATGCGTAAACGCAAAATTAAGCGTCTTATCCCTGTAATGGAAAGGAGGATAGATCTTCTCATAGGCGCTCTCCTCCTGGATCAGATCCAGCAGCCCGCCCTCGGAAACGTACTCCTTGTCATTGAAATCAATCTGGAGTCCTGCATTCAGATAGGCATAAAACCGTAATCGCCGCGCAAGATGCTCCTCAAGAAACTTATACTTCCCAAAGATTTCGGGGTCCGGCTTGAACTCAACATACGTACCATTGCGATCCTTGGATTTTCCCTTGCGCTTCTTAACGAGTACACCGCGCTCAAAAGACGCCTCGGCAAACTCCCCCTCGCGATGACTCCGCACCAGGAACGACTCCGACAGCGCATTGACCGCCTTGGTGCCGACACCATTCAGACCCACGCTGAACTGGAACACATCATCATTGTATTTTGCGCCCGTATTGATGCGGGACACACAATCAATGACTTTACCCAGCGGGATGCCGCGGCCAAAATCCCGCACCCGCACCACGCCATCCTCAATCTTAATCGCGATACGCTTCCCGTGGCCCATAATGAACTCATCAATACCATTATCAACCACTTCCTTGACGAGAACGTAAACCCCGTCCTCATACTGACTTCCATCTCCAGTGCGACCAATATACATTCCCGTCCGCATACGGATATGCTCGAGCGAAGAGAGCGTCTTGATCTTGCTCTCATCATAAACAACTTGTTTCTTATCAGCCATGGGGTCTCACAGAAAAAGGCCTGAAAACAGGAAAATATCCCAGAAATACACGGGAGATCGCAAGATATCACAGAGCCAAGCCCCCTGCAAGAAATCGACGGCGAATTGACGATTGAGAAAGAGAAGTTTTGAACAAAGAGGAAGCAAAAGAAGCTGAGAAAGTAGACCATAGGTTCCATAAGTCCTATTGCCACCCAACTTGTGCGGCGTGGTAAGGATCAGCAAGAGGGGGCAGATCTGGTGTACAGACCCCAGTAGGTGCCTATCTCCGAGAGGCACCCCATTTTCGCTCTTCACGCGGGACGCATGGCTTTCACCATGCCTTTGCCGTGCGTATGATCGGGAAGGTTCCCTTTAGACCTCGGTCGCTCTGTATTCCGGTCTGTTTTCGTTCGGGGTGTTCATGGCTATTTTCTGTAGGTCAGGCATTCCTGCCTGACTGTTCCCAGGGTCAGGCAAGAATGCCTGACTTACCGTGGTCCAAGGCCAGTTTTGCCATTGCGCCACTAATCCTGCTTTCACGGGGTTCATCACGATGTAGCGTACTGCGCCGCGCAGTTTCGCATCGTCGCGACACCAATGATCGAAGTTCTCGTCCATCCAGAAGGGCTTGCCAACACGATCAAGATGTTTATTGACTTCATGCGCCGTGAACCCCTTGAAGATGTCTAGATCACGATTCAATTGACCGTTCTTTCCCTCCGGGTGCCGCATCAGAAGGTGGAGATGATTGGGCATAACAGTTGCTGCATGAACAAGCCAACCTTTGCTTTCTTCTAGCCACTTAAACCCACGAAACACGATTTTAGAAACGGGGACAATGTCCAGAAACCGGGGACCGTGTTGTACAGAATCAAGGATAGCTTCGATACGCTTAAATTGCGATTTGCGCAATTCCTCACTTTCGCCGCTGGAATGCTTGCGACCCGCGAGCGCTTCACGCTCGCGCTTGAGTTCCTCTGCAACTGCGCGCGGCAACGAGCCCTTCAGGCGAATGGTGACGAAATAGGAGCGGTCGGCCACAGTCCAGTGCGGCAGGTGTCGGCGACAGAAGCTGATTGTCTGTGCATTCGTCACGTCTGCTCATTTCGTTTTAGACAGGCAAGAATGCCTGTCTTACAGCACATTCTCTGTAGGTCAGGCATTCCTGCCTGACCATTTCCCGAGTCGGGCAGGAATGCCCGACCTAATCTTAATCCCATAGCTGGCGTCGTTCTCGCCCCACTACCGTCCATCCACCCTTATTCGGCGGGCGGGGCTTTTGGGGCTGAGGGCTTGATAGGGCGCACTTCGATGGCTTGAGGGCCGTGGGGGCCTTCGAGGATTTCAAAATAGACAACTTGCCCCTCTGTGAGCAGCGGGGTTGCTTGAACCGTGACCGCGCTTTCGTGTACGAAAAACTCGGTCTCACTCTGATCAAGACAGATGCTGCCGTAGCCTTTGTCAGGATTGAAGCTGCTGACGGTTCCGCGTGCCATGGATTCCCTTCTTACGTTTCATACCGTTGATTGAGAAACTCTTACTGTTCCGTTCTCTAAGCGTCAACAGCGGTTCCAAATTAGGAAATCTTCGAGTTGCGGGAGGGGCTTCGGACATGA
>CAZNWT010000136.1:0-10946 GCA_964576795.1 uncultured Victivallales bacterium | reverse complement strand
GAGAATCATAGACCCACTATATCGCTTGCGTGCATTTCATCTTGCAAGTCAGGAGCTAACCGTGATGGCGGACTTGACGATTTGGGTATCTAAATAGTATAGTACTGTGGCGTTCAACAAGGAGAGTCGCCATGACACTGCGCCTAACCATTTTGCTTCTCACCTCTGTCGCTCTGCTTCTGGTGCAGCCGTCACTCGGAGCGCCGGTGCTCATATCAACCAACGCGACCCTTGCAGAAGGCGACGCGATGCTATACGCGAACTCGTCGGTGAGCGTCGACGGCAGCAATGTTGTCCTGACGCTTTCGGCGTCGACAGTGAACGGGACACTGGTGGCGTATCACTTCCGGGACCTGGCGGTAACGAACGGCGCCAAAATCGTTTGTAACGGCCAGTCCTCGTTCGATGATATTGCAGCCCGTGGCGTGGCGATCAAGGTGACCAACGACCTCGTCGTTGCGTGGGACGCGCAGATCAATGCCGACGGTAAGGGCTATGGTAGTTATAAGGGGCCGGCCAATGGCGGCTACACGAATTATTCGGCTTCGCACGGCGGCATGGCCTACAATAATCTGAATCCTGTGTACGGCTCGACAATCAATCCCGTGACGCTGGGCAGCGCTAGCTACGCAGCGGGCGGTGGCGCGATCAAGCTTGACGTCGGCGGCAACCTTGTCCTCGATGGCATTCTCAGCGTGGAAGGCGCGATAAGTTGGAAGGGCTCGGGAGCGGGCGGGAGTGTTTGGATCACGGGCGGATGCACACTGACGGGCGCGGGCACAATCCGCGTGCTCGGCGGCCGGTACGACAACAGCCAGCCTTACACAGTCACCGGCGGTGGCGGCAGGATTTCGATCGACGATACGGTCATCTACGACTTTGATGGTGACGTTGTCGCGGGATACGTGGGCTATGCGGGCGAAGCCGAAGCGGGAACTGTCTACTTCCCGGCGATCGCACGAGCCGATTTCCACGTTAAAAACGGAAAAACGCTGATCCTGGGCAGCCACGGGGACAATACGTACGGCAACTTGACGGTTGATGACGGGGGCACGATCATTCTGCGCGGGCCGAACCACGCTGCATGGAGTTCCAATTGCGTGCTGCGGGCCGACAACCTGACCGTGGTAAGCGGCGGCACGATCACGGCCAACAAGTGCGGTTATTCGGCAGGCCGGGGCCCTGCGCCGGGTTCCAAGGAGACCAGGGGCGGCACACACGCGGGCAAGGGCGATAGCAACACTAATGCCATTTACGGTTCAGCAACGGAGCCCGTGACCCATGGCAGCGGAGCCTTTCTCAACGGTGGCGGTGCGCTGAAACTTATTGTCAACGACACGCTCACCGTCAATGGGGTGGTGAGTGCCGATGCGGATACGAGCGCCTATTGGTCCTGCGGTGCGGGCGGCAGCATCTGGATCGATACAACGACGCTGGCCGGCACCAACGGAACGATCAGCGCCAATGGCGGTTATTCAACTAACAGGAAGTCCGGCGGCGGCGGCCGCATCGCTGTCTATTTCGGCGTCAACACGTTCACCGAACTCCCCGCCCCCGGGCTGTACACCAACGAGCAGGTGCTGAGCTCGACCGTTACGGTCAGGGGTGGCTACAACACGTCGGCCGACGGTTTTGAAGATGGGTCTATCTACATCGACCTCATTCCGCTGGGTTCGGTGTTATTCGTGCGGTAGTGCATCGGCTGGCGGCACGCCAAGTCCCCTGCCCAATGAACTTCTGGCGCATCGCCGGACCACCGAACGCCGTGAAATTGACTGAACTCAACAACCTCCCGGTTGACCCAAAGGTCTATTGTCGTCCACCGTCGCATCCGACGCTCGGCATCAAGCCTTCCGGCCTATTGTTTTTCGAAGACATGATGTACCTTTCTGTTGAAGCCATGAATTATGGGGATGATCCCATGTTCAACAGGAAAAGAAACATCCATGGCTGGATTATCGCCTCACGAGATTACGGAAGGACGTGGGATGTTGGGGCGGACACCAGGCGAAATTTCCGACGAAATGAATGAGTGCAGATGGTCGCGAGATGTTCATGGTCTACTCGGCATTGGGCGATGACTACTGCCTCGCCGTGCAAAGGATTATACTCGAAATTGCCGAACAAGGAGCTGGCGACGCCGGATAGATCTACACTGGGGTCGAGTAAGGCCTTCTATGTGTTGGGCGCGAACCCCAATACGTGGGGATTTGTGGATGCGGCCGCAGGTTTGGTCGATAGAGGTGCACTGGGCAGGCCTTACCTACATGGAAGCGGAGTACATCCATGACCTGCAAAGCCTCCCGACAGCCAGTAGTCAATGCAACAGTGCTCGCTGGTCGGCGGGTGAGGAGGAGAATGGCGATCCGTTGTCCCTGTCGTATGCCGCCGAAAGATGTCCGAAAACGAGTGCATCCAGTTTGAACGGTTTTTCGGGGGCTTGTCGGCGGTTCAAGACTTCCCTTGCCGCTGGGAATAGCGGCGGGTGAACGGCCTTGCCTGTGCGGGCTGCTGTCTTCTGTGGATGAATGGTTAGGATGTTCCGTCTGAAGTCTACAGCCTGCCAGCGCATCTAGACTACATCCACAAGCCGTTGCCCGGTCCACGCAAGCATGATGAAAAGATCCTTCAGGTCGGGGGCAGATTCAGCGGCGGCAAGGATTGCTTCATATTCCTGTGGCTCTAGTGTCCGCTTCTGGCGTACTAACTTTTCCACTTTGCGGTGTTCGATGATATCCCACGGGTTGCCCTGCAATCTGGCATCGTCACGGAGTATGCGCCAAAGCATCCAAAGAAAGTTGCGGTGTTGGTTGAATGTCGACGCTGTGACCTTGTCCGTATCAAGAGTTGCCGCGTATTCGAGCGCGTATCGCTCTGTGATGTCCCGCATATAGAGCTTGTTGGGGTGTGCCTCGGCAAACCACTTTGCAAACCGCTTGTATTCGCTCTTGTACTGGTCAAGGGTGCGGCCTGCTCGATAGCTTCGGCCTGTTTGACTTCGGCGTCGGCAAGCTGTGTCCTTATGGCCTTCAGTGCGTCGACCTGATTCTGTGCCGTATGGGGTGCCAGAATGCGGCGGCGTTCGGCTTCCGCCTGCTTCTTGTCTGTAATGGGTTTGTCGTCGGAATCGCGCAAGGACTGGGTGATCCGCTTCCCGTTGACCGAATACGTCAGGTAGAAGTTTCCCTTCGCTGTCGAATCCGCTGGGTACTGCTTTCACCCCGTCTTTTTGAAAAGCCGCCCCGCGCCTTTATTTGCGCGCTTGCGTTTCCTGTTTGTTTTGGTACTTTCTCCCACCGTTGACCGACTCTCTTTTGCGCGTGTTTTAATGTCGTTAACTGTCTTTAAGATACGCGAAAAGATGGAGGGTTGATAAGCTTAGACAAACATAAGCAACCATATTTTGGAAAAAGAAAGGTTTTGTTAGGGTTTGTGCTGACTCTTAATCGCGGGTCCAGGGTTCGAGTCCCTGCACCTCTACCAGCCTACGCTTGGAGCGGAGCGGAAAGCGTAGGCTGTCACGGTAAACCTTTCTGATATTGTTTTGGGCGAGTGGTGAAATTGGCAGACACGCAAGATTTAGGATCTTGTGCCTCACGGCTTGCGGGTTCGAGTCCCGCCTCGCCCACCAGCCTACGAGCATTTCAACTTTCAGTTTCTTGCCCTCCGAAGCCTTGGCGAAGGGGGGTCCCCATTTCAGCTTTTCTCCCCACTCCCCCACTCCCCTTTAGCGGGCGATGAGTAGGTTTGGAAATTCTGCAAGCAGTTGAGCTTCGTCCTGCGACTGGAAGAGCAGCTTGACGTTGGGTCCGGCGTCCATTGTTAGATAGACGGAAAGGCCCTCTCGGCGGCATTGCCAGACTTTATGCATTGCGACTACAGTTTCTGGCAGCCAGTAGACTACGGGGGGCCAGGCTCCCATCATCGTTGCATGCATTGTTAGGGCGTTGGATTCTGCAGTAGCTCCGAGCTGATCAAAGTCGTGTTTCCCAATTGCGGTTCTAAGGGTTTGGATGTCGGTGTCCACTTTTTGGGGCCAGGCCTTGTAGAGTTGTGAGGTCTTAACGGTGCGCAGCATTGCATCGCGGGAGGAAATGGGCTTTTTGCCGGCTTCGAGCACGAGCAGCCCGATTTGAAGGTCCGTCCACGGGGTGGGGATGGGCTCGGCAAAGCTGTCGAGGCCGTCGTCTTGGTGTCCAACGTGCCATTCAACGAAGCCCTGCCACAGGGAACGGCAGGCGCTGCCGCTGCCAAGGCGTGCCAGAATGGAGCATTCCCGATCGGAGAGGTCCCAGCCATGCAATGTGTTCAGGGCGAGTGCGATGGAGGCAAATCCAGAGGCGGATGAAGCAAATCCGGCTGCCGTGGGAATCGTGTTTATGGTTTCGACGCGATAATACTGATCTGGTTGTTTGCGGAAGAGATCGAGGTAGTCTGAGAGTCGGGTGACGAAGGGGCTGTCGGAGGGTAGGGGGGCTTCATTGAGTATGACCTGATCGTGATCCTCGCAGAAACTTAGGTTGCAGTGTGATCCTAGCGTGCCCAGTGCCATTGAGAGGCTGGAGGTGACGGGGAGATTGAGTTCTGTGTCGCGTTTTCCCCAGTATTTGCAGAGTGCAATATTAGCGGGGGCAAAGCTTTTTACTGTTGAGAGTGGGGTCTCACTTCGGTTGGCCAAGAGCTGATTGACGCATTCTTGTTTTGTCATTCGGATGCGGTTCCCTGTTTTGGCGTTTTGGACTCTTCTTGTTTTACTCCATTGGCTGAGAAGTGGATCGGGATTTCACGATAGGGCCACTCTATGGCATTTAGTGTTCCGATGCCCAGCACGCAGTCCCCGAGCCCCGATCCGGAAATTTTTGCGCCGTAGATGTGCGGCATCCTGTTCATGGTTTCGACGATCTCAGCGAGCGTATCGTCGCAGACGCCGAGGGCTTCCATCAGGTGTTGCCCGGCGCGGAGGGTGTCTCCCAGTGTGTCCAAATTATTAGCGTGCAGGGCTTCGTTGGCCTCGAGCGCGTTTGTGTTGATCTGCTCATACAGTGCGGCATGACCATCCGGCGTCCTAGCGCGCTGTGTCTCCACGATTTGGATTACCTCAGGGGTTGGCGTTTTGTAGCCCGCGTATACGAGCGAGAGAGGCGGGAGCGCTTTCTCATGGCGCGCCACGACTTCTGGCGTGGCGCGATAGAGGAGAATGCCACCCCATACGGCTGCGGCAGCATCGGCGCCCGATCCCATGCCTTGAACGTGGCGTATGATGGCGACGGCATCCTGCATCAGGGAGTCGCGTGAAGGGAATGTTCCGGTAAGCCAGAGGTTAATGACGGCGAGGGTGGCAACGGTGACGGCAGACGAGGATCCTAGCCCAACGTCAGAGGGAAAATCGGCGGTGATGTTTAGCGTAAATCCACTTGGGAAGGCGTTTTGCCTGCTCTCAAGTATGGCGCCAATAAAATGAAAGGGTTTTGATGCGTCAATGGTATTACGGGGCATTTTTCTGTGGCCGAGTACGGAGTGGATCGCGATGGCGTCGTCGTCGCGTGGGGTAAGGGTGACTTGGACGCGTTGATCCACCGCGCCAACAAGTGCATGTTTGCCATGCAGTACGGCGTGTTCCCCTGCGATCATTGTGCTGCCGGGGGCAGAAACGGCGAGCGTCATTCCCCGTGCAGTGTCCTGTGAATATGGATTTGGCTTGGGGCGCATGCAAACCCACCTTAATTTCGCCTGATGCATTTTGATTTAGTGTGTGGAAATCGACTCGCTTTATAGCACCGTAGTCTCTACAGTTCAAAAGCTAAATGGAAAAGCAAACATCCAATCAGAATAAGCGAATTGTTGCGATCGTGGGTCGCCCCAATGTGGGGAAGTCTGCCATGTTCAACCGGCTGGCCGGTCGCCGCGTTGCCATTGTGCATGCGGAAAGTGGTGTGACTCGTGATCGTCTCATGCGTGAAGTGCACTGGGGTGAGGAGCGTTTTGAGTTGGTGGATACTGGAGGAATCTGTGATGTAGCCAGTTCTGCGAGTCCGGATTTAATTGAGGCGGGGATTCGTCGCCAAGTGGACGCAGCGTTGGACGATTCAGCTGTGGCCATTTTTGTGGTGGATGTGCAGGCGGGTGTCCACCCCATGGATGTTGAAGTTGCTTCTATTCTGCGATCGAGTGGGTGCACAACGATTGTTGCGGCAAATAAGGCCGACGGCGAAGTCCATGATGCGGGTGCAGTAGATTTTGAGAGTATGGGATTTCTTGTGTTCCCCGTTTCGGCGCTGCAGAATCGCGGGTTTGATGCCCTGATGAAACCGGTGATCGACACGTTGCCCGTTGTTGAGAATCCAACCGTGGTTGATCCCATTCGGGTGGCCATCGTGGGGCGTCCCAATGTGGGAAAATCTTCCTATGTAAATCGGATCCTGCGAAGTGATCGCGTCATTGTTTCGAGCATTCCCGGAACCACGCGTGACAGTATTGATGTTCCGTTTGTGGTGGGAAGCGGTGCGCAAGCCCGGCATTATGTTTTGGTGGACACTGCAGGTCTTCGGCGTAGTGGGAAGGTGGATTCTTCTGTAGAGAAGTTTAGCCTAATGCGGACAGAGAGTAGCATCAAGGCCGCCAATGTTGTGATCCTCGTGATGGATGCAGAGCAGGGGCCGACGGCCTACGACAAGCGCATTGCCGCATTGATCAGTAAGCACGAGCGAGGTTGCATTGTGCTCGTGAATAAGTGGGATCTTGCCGAAGGCAAGGTTACGCAGCGGCAGTATGGGCCTGCCCTTGTGAAGACGATGCCGTTTATGGGGCATTGTCCGGTTCTTTTTGCATCTGCCGAGACGGGCTACAACATCCGGCGTACGATTGAGGCGATCGACTACGTCTCGGGTCAGGTTACCGTTGATTTGCCTACGGGCATGTTGAATCGTGCAATCCAGGAAGCCTATGAGAAGGTGAAGCCGCCGAGTATGAACGGAAAACGCCTCAAGATTTTCTATGCGACTCAGGTTGGCACGGACCCAATTCGAATCCGGATGTTTGTGAATGATCCCAAAGTTCTGCGTGCGGCCTATCGTGTGTATCTCGTCAGGAGTCTACGCGAGCGATTTGGGCTCGAGGGGGCTCCTGTCGTGTTACAATTTCGGGCACGAAAGTCACAGTACGCCTAGCCTGAAACTTCCTCGATTCGCTCGTTGTTTTGAACGTCCAACATTGAACATTCAACGTCCAATATCAAACGAAGAATGAATTCTACACTTCAATGTTCAATTTTGGATGTTCATTCTCAAATTCCCCCCCTGAATGACTGGTTCTCCATAGCGGGGGCGCGACGGAGGATCCGGTGAAGTCATGTTGCCGAAGGAGTGATCTGCTAACCCCCTCCGTGCTAAATTAATTCTGTATTTTGGTAAGTCGCACCGCCTAAGCGAGTTAGCCGCCACCCTGTAATTCGTTAGATAAATAACGGATTGATTTCGCTTGAAGGCACCATATGTAGTGGTTATCTTCACTTCCAGTGTCTAAATGTAGTGCTTTCGTTCGAGAGCACATTTCTTTCATAATAGGTTTGTAAGGAGGTATTTACGTGCTTGATGTTAAGGAAACCGCGGAGATTTCAGAGGGAAAGAGTGCGAGTCGCTTGCGCGGAAGCCGGCCCAAGAGTAGCCGCAAAGGAACGGATGGAGAACGCAAAGTGAAGACTGCTGGCGTGAAGGTTGATTGTCTGCTTTCGCCCAAGGGTGAGGATCCTTTTGCGGCAGTGGAATGGGAGTTGCGTCGGGCAGAGATTTCCGATGGCAAGGGTAACTCCGTATTCGCTCAGGATAACGTTGAGGTACCAAAGTCCTGGTCGATGTTGGCGACTAATGTTGTGTCGTCGAAGTATTTCTACGGTGCGGTTGGTTCGGAAGATCGCGAGACCTCTGTTCGGCAGCTTGTGCACCGGGTGGCGCGGACGATTGCGGATTGGGGTTTGAATGATGGCTATTTTGCCACCCCGGACGACGCAGAGAACTTTTATACCGAGCTTGCCTATGCGTGTGTCCATCAGGTTGGCGCGTTCAATAGCCCCGTATGGTTTAATGTGGGACTTTATGACATTTATGGTCATACCTCAAGTAGCCGTACAAGCTATGCTTGGAATCCCGAGACGCAGCATTGTGACCAGATTGATGACACCTACAAGCGCCCGCAGGCTTCAGCCTGCTTTATTCAGTCGGTTGATGACACGATGGAAGACATCATGCGTTTGGCGGCATCGGAGGCCATGCTCTTTAAATATGGGTCTGGTACGGGTACAGATCTGAGCACACTGCGAAGCAGTCGAGAGACGCTTTCAGGGGGAGGGGCTCCTTCTGGCCCACTGAGTTTTATGCGCATTTTTGACCAAGTGGCGGGAGCTATCAAGTCGGGAGGCAAGACACGTCGGGCCGCCAAGATGCAGAGCTTGAAAGTGCACCATCCTGATATTATGGATTTCATCACCTGCAAGGTGAAAGAAGAGAAGAAGGCCTGGTCTCTGATTGAGAAGGGCTACGATGGCTCATTGGGTGGAGAAGCCTATGATTCGGTGATGTTCCAGAATGCAAACCTTTCGATACGGGTAACGGATGCGTTTGTTGAGAACGTCGAAAACGATGGGGATTGGGAGACACGTAGCGTTACGACGGGGGAGCCGGTTGAAACGCTCAAAGCGCGTGATGTGATGCGTGAAATTGCAGAAGCGGCACATCTGTGTGGTGATCCAGGACTACAGTACGACACCACCATTAATCGCTGGCACACGTGCAAGAACACAGGCCCGATCAATGCCAGTAACCCCTGTTCAGAGTATATGTTCCTTGACGACAGCGCCTGCAATCTGGCCTCCGTGAACCTGATGAAGTTCATTGATGAAGAGGGCACGTTCAATATTGACCGTTTCAAGCATGTGGTGCGATTGTTCATCATTGCTCAGGAAATTTTGATCGACAACGCCAGCTATCCGGCCGAGCAGATTGCGACAAACTCCCATGTGTTCCGTCCGCTTGGGCTGGGGTATGCCAATCTGGGTGCTTTGATTATGCGTATGGGTCTCCCCTATGATAGCGAGGGTGGCCGTGCTTTCGCAGCATCGGTAACCGCATTGATGACGGGGCAGGCTTATGCGACGAGCCAGGAGCTTACCAAAGTTGTCGGGCCATTTGACGGGTGGTTAGAAAACAAGAATTGCATGGCAGATGTGATGAAGATGCATCGTGCAGCTGTTGACGATATCGACAGCATTGCGGCGCCAGCGGCAATCAAGAAGGCAAGTTGTGAAGCGTGGGATCAGGTTGTGGCCGGTGCGGCCAAAGGTTTCCGTAACGCACAGGTTACGGTGTTGGCACCAACGGGGACGATTGGCTTCATGATGGATTGTGATACGACAGGTGTTGAGCCCGACATCGCATTGATCAAGTACAAGAAGCTCGTCGGTGGCGGCATGATGAAGATCGTCAATCGTACGCTACGCCCGGCGTTGACTCGCTTGGGCTATTCGGATGACGAGATGGATGCCGTTCTGCGTTATGTTGACGAGCGCGACACGATCGAGGGGGCTCCGCATATCAAGTCGGAACATCTTCAGGTGTTTGATTGTGCTTTTAAAGCGGTAAATGGAAAGCGCACGATTCCCTATCTGGCGCATCTTCACATGATGGCTGCCGTTCAACCGTTTCTTTCTGGTGCGATCAGCAAAACAGTGAATTTGCCCGCCGATGCTTCGGTGAATGACATCATCCAGACCTATATGGAGGGTGCAAAGCTGGGGCTCAAAGCGGTTGCGGTCTATCGGGATGGTTCCAAGCGCATACAGCCGCTTTCGACCAGTTCCAATGAGGACGGGGATGCATCGGACAAAAATCTCGTCGTATCAGAGGATCACGAAGAGATATTAAATGCGGCCCGCCGTAAGCCTTATCGTCGCAGGATGCCAGCCACCCGTCAGTCGTTGACGCACAAGTTTGAGGTGGCGGGGCACGAGGGGTATCTGACTGTGGGCATGTACGATGATGGCACACCGGGGGAACTTTTTATTACGATGGCCAAAGAGGGCAGCACCGTAGGCGGTACGATGGATGCCTTTGGTACGGCCATCTCCCTTTGTTTGCAGTACGGGGTGCCGGTTCGAGAGTTATGTCAGAAGTTTGCTCACAGTCGGTTTGAGCCCAGTGGCTTCACAAAGAACCCTGACATTCCAATGGCAAAATCGCTTGTTGATTATATATTCCGTTGGTTGCATCTGACCTTCCCGAACGGTTGTTTGGATGGCATGGTAGAAGACGATTCCGCCACCGCTGGGACTCCTGTTGAAGAGCCCACACCGGCTGTTTCGGTTTCCAGCGCTGTGGCGGTGGAGCCGGAGTCTGTGGTGAGTGCCCAAAAGATGGAAGCTCTCGCAGAGGTGCAGCGCGTCGACGATCAGTTTGGGCATTTCATGTCAGACGCACCTGCCTGTGATGTCTGTGGCGCCATCACGGTTCGTAACGGTGCATGTTATCGTTGTTACAACTGTGGAAACTCGATGGGATGCTCATAAGCGTTACCGATCGTTGTAATATGACCATGGAAGGGGTGATCCTCGGATCGCCCCTTTTGTTTTTATCGAACAAGCGCTTTAGACCACAAACGGCACTGCCAACTATATTCTGTAGGTTGATCGTGCTTACGTCGGGTGGGCCGTGGCGTCCCGACGCGGTTGTGCAATGTGAGAGCTTGGATTGTGACAGTCTGGCCCCTGGTCTCTTGTCTTTCTTCAGGTTTCCTCTCTTGCTCAACGCCGTCCGGAGGCCGGCATCCACCTTACACTCAGGCCTCGTTTGCAAACTGGACTCAAGACGCAGCGCGCACTTGCTTTGAGTCGATCGTCTCTTTCTTTAACCCAGCGGTTCCAAATTAGGAAATCTTCGAGTTGCGGGAGGGGCTTCGGA
>CAZNWT010000135.1:0-11084 GCA_964576795.1 uncultured Victivallales bacterium | reverse complement strand
GAATTGCTCGACCTGGCCGACTACATAGATCATCCGTTACTTCAGGTCTGCTGGGACACAGGTCATGCGAATGTTCAGGGCGTAGATCAATACCGGAGCATTATGGAGCTCAGTGGTCATCTGCGAGCTGTACATATCGCTGACAACTATGGCGATATGGATTCCCATGTTGCGCCGTTTCAGGGAACTACAAATATGGATGCAGTCATGCAGGGCTTGCTAGACAGCGGCTACCAGGGATATTTCACCTTCGAAGCAAGTAACATTCTCAGAGATGGCGCTAAATGGCCTAACTACCGGCGCGAATGGCACTACCGCGGCGAGAAAGTGACCAGACTGATGGACGTTCCTTTATCTCTGAGGCGTCAAGCCGTCAGGCTACTCTATGAGATCGGAAAGCACATTCTGGTTGAATACGATTGTTTCGATGAGGGATAATCGTTTGCAAAACCAAACAGTGCATCAGACGGTTTGCGCTTCGCTTCAGACGCTGGTGACCGATACGTTAGTAACGCAATGACGATTACGGAGGTCTAATGAGTCCAAATTCCTCAATGCGTGGAATCATATTGATGGGTCTGTCGGCCTTGGCGTTCTGTGCAATGTCAGTGATGATCAAGTTCATTCCAGATATCGACTCCTATAAGACCGCACTATTTCGCTTCATAATTGGCATGGCCGTCATCGGCACGGCGGCCTAATTCGGCAAGATAGAACTGCGCTTCGTGAATGGATGGCTTTTGCTATTGCGCGGGGTATGTCATGGAATAGGCGTCTTTTTGTTCTTTCTCTCGATCACTAAAATCGGGCTGGCCAAGGGAACAGTTATTTCGAATTCTGGACCGATCTTCGCGACAATATTCAGTGCCATCTTTCTTCGCGAGAGGATTGCCTTCTGGTAATGGCTAGCCCTGATGGTTGCCATATTCGGGCTTTATCTCTTATGCCTCGCCAAAGGGGACGGAACAGGATATTTCTTGGATATCGGTCGCTACGAGCTGTTGGCCATAGGAGGAGCGCTTCTGTCGGGTGTTTCTGCTGTGGTAATCAAACGTCTGCACACAACTGATTCAACGTCCGCCATCTTTTTTTTCACAATGCACTGTCAGCCTGTGGCTGATGATTATCCCTGCGAATGTCGTGCCGTGTTCAATAGGATACTCGGGTGGCGCCATTCTGCTCGGCGTTGGGATTATGGCCACGATCGGACAGCTTTTGCAAACAGAGGGATATCGGAACACCTCGGTGAGTGTCGCCTCTCTGATGTGTTTATTTTTACCAGTCTTCAATCTTCTCGCCGGTCTTTTGTTCTTCCACGAGCGACTTACGTTTCTGCCTGAGTCATTGCATCCCCGTTGCTGGCTTTATGCAAATTGGGGCGTTGCCTGCCCTGCATGTGGCGGGTTTCGGGCGTTGCAGTTGCTCTGTAGAGGAAAGGTGTGGGCCGCTATTGATCTGCAGCCTCTTCTCGTTCTAACCGTATTGGTGGCTGTGGTGTATTCTCTTTACGCCTTTGGTGTTGTTTTTTGTCGTTTGCGAGCATTTCGAGTTGCTGAAGTAACGCGGCGAGATCGTAGAATTATGGTTGGCATAGGTTTCATTCTGATTCTACTCAACTGGGGTTACGTTCTGTAGACAAAAAAAGGTTACTTGCGTGTCAAATCATCCGGCGAATCATCCGGATTGCGAAAATGCTCGAAACCGTGACGAGAAGTCTACTTTAGATAGCGAGCAAAATGGCGATCGCCGCGAATCGGAGTGAAGCGTGGATCGGCGACCGCCCTTTTCTTGGCCTCCTCAGATGCGTACTTCCTCGCTTTTTTGAGAGCATCGATCGCGTCGTCGTTGCGGCCCTGAGAACAGAGCAGCGCGGCGAGTTCGATCCCGAGACGCGGGTCGCGCGCGTCGGCACGAAGCAAGGCACGGCATAGCGCTTCTGCGACACGCGGTTGCCCCCTCTCGCTCAGCTGCCCAAGCACGGGCCAGAAGGGGGCGGTCACCAACTGTTTCGTCGGCGCCTTCACAACCCATGCAACGGCATCGGTAACCACATTCGAGTCCCCCATCGCAAGCCCAACGGCAATGCTCTGACTGACTTGCGCCGCATCCACCCCCGGCTCAACGAGCATATGCCCAATCTGATTACGCAGCGCGGGCATGAGCTGAAGCCGCCGCACCGTGGCCACAAAGGAATCTACCGCAGCCAGCTCCAACTGCCCACGACTGAGCGCATCCTCCTGCTTCTGCGCGTACGCACGATCAGCTTCCAGTGCGCGGAGTCGCGCATCCTCCTGTTCCTGCGCGTATGCACGATCAGCTTCCAGCAAGCGGAGTCGCTCGGCCAACGGAACCAGCTCGGGGGCCGAACAGCCCTCGGCTTGGATGGTCTGCAGCATCGCGCGGGCAGTGCCCAGCTCGGACTTATCCAACAAGCGACTTAGTTCAGCCAGCTCCAGGCTCCAGTCGCGCGTGGCGTATGTTTCAGGCATATTATTCGTAGGAGCGGCAGGTTGCGGGGGAGCTTCGGCGCGAGGCTCATCCATCCTGCCGGCGTAGAACCGCGGCAGCAAGAACGCACCCACCGCGCCAATCAGGGCAAGGATGAGCACGGGGACCCACTTCCCGCCAAAGGGACGCCGAAAGGGTTTTCTCTTGCGGCGGGGTTGTTGCTCCTCCACAGCGGGTGGCACAGATTGCTGCACAAGCTCCAGTTCCGGCACGTCCCGGGGCTCTGGCGCCGGTTCAGGTTCCGATTCAGGGAAGAGCCCAGGCACCGCCGTCGCCCGCACCCACCCCGGGGTGAGCCCATCAATCCATACGAGGTCATCCGGTGCGAGGTGTTCCTCGGCGACCATACGATGCAGCGCCTTCTCATCGATGCATCCCCGTTCAGCCGGGGCACCCCTCTTGATGAAATATGAACTCATGGATATCTGGCTATGTTGAGCTGATCATTGACAATGGACCCTTCGCAAAGGACTATGCCAACACGATACGTATCAGGGGTGGTGGTGACAAGGAGGATCGAACATGGCCCGCGAAGAAACAACGAAACGCACAGCGCAGGAATCCCTCAATGCCTTTACGGCAGAGATCGGGCGGCAACAGGACCTGGTCTATGGGGCCGCGCTATTCTTCGAGTGCCTAACCGTCCTGCATGACGGGCAGCCCGCCGTGATCGAGACCTACCGAAAACAGTACCGCAACATCATCAGCATGGGAAACGCCACAGTTGACCGCGCAAACGCCCTGCTGGAAGCGGCTCGCGCGGACAACTCACGCTGCAACGAGGTGGATGCATTCACGTTTACGCCATTTTCAGAGCACCCCGCCCCAACAGAGATGGTGCGCCGCGCGGAGACTCTCATATCTGCCTACCGCCAGATTTTTCTCGAACGGCCACTCTCCGAAGAGTTCACACACGGGGAATTGCTGCAACTTGTCGACGCAGCCAGCGATGCCTTGGCAGCAGAATGACAGACCTGACATGTGCGCCAGCGAACAGGTCACTGCCGCCCCCTATTCCTCCCATAGGTGTTAAGCTAAGCAAGGGGAGGGGGACTCAATATCCAATATTCAACAGAACAAGGAAAGACTCGGCTAGCAATAGTGGGCTGTTGATAACGAAATGTGTATAGCGGGAAATCGTTCTCACCTTGGATATTGGAAATTCCTTATTGGCCATTGGATATTCAGATTACATCACGCGTAACCAGCTGATAAACGGTCTGTTGCATTCGAAATCGAGTCGCTTAGCTTAAACACCTATACCTATTCCTCCACGCTCCCCTCGTCGAGCTGGCGCGCTCCCTCCATGAGCAGGGACATCGTCGAGACCGAAATCGTGGCCTCTGGGAAATTCCGACACTGGGTCGCCACGAAGGTGCCGTCCGTCCAATGCATGAGCGCGTAGAAGGCATCCGGGCCTCGCTGTCCATCCAACTCGCAGTGGACAATATCCCCCGCCCGCATGTAGACCTCTCCGTGTTGGGCGTCAGCGGTGACGGCAATGCGCACATTCTTGTCCCCAGCACTCAGGACCTGGATCATGTCATTGAAACTCATGTCTGCGAGCGACCCCGAAAACCCCTTGCGGCCGCCGGCGTCAGGTTCATCCTTGGCTGCTAGATTCTTCTCGACCGTAAGGAAGAGCACCTCCAGATCGACGGGACCAACCAACATATCGTTGACCCCGGCACGCAGGAAGGTGGCGGGCCGCACATCGGAAGCGGGAGCAGTGATCACGATGATCTTCACGCTCGGGTGGTCATCCCGAACGATCTGGCACAGGTCCAGAATGGCTTTTGCGGAGCTCTGGGCATCCGCGATAATGAGGTCCGGAATGGCATCGCCCATGGCATCGAGGGCACCGCGGGTGGAGACAACCGACTCGACGCTGCAGCCGGCCTTGGACAGCGGCGGCTGCACCTGTGTCATAAGCGCCCCCCCCTGATCCACAATCAGAACCGAACCGGATGCGGTATCGAATGGTCTGAGGTACTGCTCATCCATTAGCACCTGCAGAAATGCCTCCAGCGTATCCAGGTGTGCCCGGGCATCCGGATACGCGACCATCAAATGGCGGCGCACGAGGTTCACGTCCGTCGTATCCCCGCCGGGTGCCTTCATAAATGCTTCATAGCTAAGCACAAGTGCCAGCACATGGGCCGCCAGCTCCTCATCCGAGTGACTCGCTGGGGCGATTACCTCCTCCACGTCAAAGGGCAGCATCAGGTGCTTGAGGAGGTCACTGCGGTCCTCGATAGAAGAGATCCAGGCCGCGATGACAGCCTTCGTGAGTTCCAATGCAGAGGCGTGGAGACGCGCTGCCAGCAGCTGGCAATAGCGGGCACGGGTGCGCACCTCGTTGTGGCGGGCCGGTTCGGCAGCAAGTCTGGCCCCCACAAGCATGGCCACGGCATTGATCAGCGGGTGGGCGAGATCGTGCGCGGGATCCAGGTCTCCGGAGATCTCGGCTGCCATAGGGACAGCAACAGGTGCGACGAGGGCTTTCTTTGCCGTCGTTGGACTGAGTGCCGAAGAGAGCGGTCGCTTGGCTGATGCCGCAGGCAGCGCGGGCATCTTACGGAGTGCTGTACGCGCGGGCTTTTCACCGCCTGAAATTGCAGCTGGGCGGTTTCCAAAAGCGAGGGATTTCTTGTCCGCACGGCTCGGCGCCGGCGCCGCCTCGAGAGACCGCTTCGCCACGAGCGCTGCACCGATGGCGGACAGCGGCAATGCCTTCTCATCCCGCTGTTTCAGGGCCTGCGTGATCTCCGTCTGCGTGGCGATCGTGAACGCCAGATCAAAAGGCTTCATGAGGAGTTCGGAGACCCGTTGCATGGCGAGGGCACGCTCGGGAGAGGAGACGGCCAGGGTCAGGATGGTTCCGGATCTGTCGAAAGCCAGTGGCACGACGCCCCAATGCTCGCAGCATTCACGGGATAGTGCCTGTCCCTGGGCAAGCAGGACGTCGGCCGATCCCAGCACCGCATACGGCAACTGATAGCGCAAGGCCATGGCGCGTCCCAGTGCGGGCGGATCAACCACACCACGCGCAAGGATGGCCGACTCGAGATCCTGAGCGTCGCCGCCCGTCTGCTCACGCGCCCAATCCAGGTCCTCCTGCTTCACCACTCCCGTATCCACAAGGTACTGGCCATCCGCGCCGGTCATGCGTTCTCTTCCAGCAACTCGTGGGCGAGGGCAGCAATTGGCTCACCCGCACTTGAGTGGAAAAGCGGACTCATAAGCGAGACACCTGCCTCCTCGGATTGGGGTGCAACGAGAATGCTACCGAGCATATCCCCACTGAGGCATTCCGCAACAAGCAACGGGGTGTCGACATGCTTTGCCAGTGCCTGCACGCAATCGGAAAGCAGGGCGGCCGGCACGCAGAGCAGCCGTGTACCCCCGAGCCGCATCATCTGAATATCAGTGGAACGATACTCCTCGGTGAGCTGGACGTAGAGCCCCGCTTCGCGAGCGGAGACGAGGCCCAGCTGGCCGCGCATATCGTTGAGGTGCCAGCGCGCAATGAGCTTGCCAAGTTCGTCGTCTCCCGTCAGGGCAAGTCGCACCTTGGCTGTCGCATCATCCAATTCGATGGTGGCATCAAGCGCTGACGGCAACGCCTTCAGCGGAAGATCCCAGATTTCCTCGAGCCTTGCATCGAACGATATATCGGACCTGAAGTCATCCGCGGTGAGACGGCGGACACCGGAGACGATCATATCCGCGATGCCCTTGCCCGCCTGATTCATGGCGTCTTCGGAGCCCTGCGTGACGGGCGACTCAAGGCGTTGGTCGCCGGTGGGGGCTGCGAGGTAGGCAATCACCGGCGAGCCGCCGAACTTGGAAGTCAACCGACGGCGCAGCGGCTCAACCACATCAGACGAGAGCTGCATATTCTCGGGGCCCAGCATATTGGGAATGGCATCGTAGACAACGATGGCTGAAGCGATACGGTTGCTTTTCAGGTCTTTTACCAATAACGCCCCGGTATTGGGTTTGCCCAGGGAGACCGCCGCCATCGCAGCGGGTTGTGAGGCCACCGCGGCCTCACCCGCGGCCTCGACTGCGCGGCTGGCTACGTACTCCATGTACGCTTCATCCGGCTCGGCGTAGCACGCCTCGTTGAAGTGAGCATAGTCACGGGTAACCACCGGCCCCGAATGGGTCTGTGTGGTGCCCACCAGGATCTTCGCGTGGGCGACACCGGTCGCATCATAGATCTGCTGACGAATCAACCGGGCAAAAAGGGGAGTGAGCGTGTGTAGGTCAAGGGATACGATAATCAGCCCGCCGCTCCCACCACGCAGATGAATTGCAGAGGCGTAGAGTGGGTCCCGTACGCCGGTCGAGACGCGCTTTTCCCCAGCAAAGCCCGCTAGGGGAACCGCCTCAGGCGGTGTGATCTCGATCGCCGCAGCGCTCGCGCGAATGGCCATGGCTAACCTATCTCCTCGACTTCAAAGTCGCTAATCTGACCTGCATCCATGACGCTCTGCCCGCCGGTGCTCTCGAGCATCGAGACGAGTTGTACACTCACCTTATCGAGGCAGATGCGCGCCAGCCCTTCGACAGACTTGCTGCTGAGGACGAGCAACACCAGATGGTCGCCGCCAAGGGCGTGCACCAGCACCCCACTGCTAGCGCCACGATGACAGCTCGATTGAAACCCAGTTTCGCCAACAACGTCTGCCAGTTCACGCGTGGCTAAGAAGGTGCCTGCGGCCAGCACTGCGGCTGTCTCTACGTCGAGGTCCGGTGTGGCCGGTGCCTGCGCCAGAATATTCCCGCCCACGTCGCTGATCACGGCAGCGCGCGCATCACACTCGGACGCCAACCCGGATAGCACCTTGGTGAGCATTTCGCCCTGTGCCTGACTCAATGCAATTGTACTCATGCTATGGCTGCCCCCGCATCGGAAGGCGCGTCGATCTTTCGGTTCGCCGTCATCTTGTTCTCCTTGATGAACTGGGCCATGACCATCTTGCAGATCTGGTTCAGCGTCGCGTGCACCCCGTCGCCCTCTACGGCAACCGAGTTGACACTACCCACGCGCTCTTTCTGTTGGTTGAGCATGTAGTCGAGGTACTCCGGCGGTGCGATATCCGGAAGATCACGCTTGTTGAACTGGAGCAAGTTGGGGATTTCATCCAGCGTCCGGTTATAGGTCTTCAGATTATCCTTCAGGTTCTGCAAACTGAGCGCATTCTGCTCCATCTCACTCCACTGCGAGTCGGCCACGAACACAAGCCCATCCACACCGGTTAACACCAGGCGACGTGTCTGGTTGTAGATCGCCTGCCCGGGGACGGTATAGAGCTGGAAGCGGGATTTAAAGCCCTTGATCGCGTCGGACTTGAGCGGAAGAAAATCGAAGTAGAGCGTCCGATCCTGCTGTGTGGCCAGCATGGTCATCTCCCCCTTCACTTCCTCCGGCATGACCGCGTGCAGATAATCAATGTTGGTCGTCTTCCCACTCTGAGGTGGCCCATAATAGACGATCTTGAACGATATCTCTCGCTTTCCCAGATTCACGAATGGCATTGGCCAATCTCCTGCAAGCAATGGATAGAAGCGGAAAACTATTGGTCCCTTAAAACGAGAATAAACTAGACGAACATCGCCAGACATGCAAACTATTTGGGCAGTAGGAACGCTGCACGTTCATGTGCTCATGGGCTACAGACTGGAGCTGATACCGTGGCTGACGCAATTAATATTCTCGAGCAGGGAGCGCAGGGCTTAGACGACGCCGTCTCCATGCTCGATATGATCCATGATGTCCTCGGCTCCCTCGGCAACGAAGGGCCCCCGATGCGGGACGATACCTCCTTCGAGTTTCCACTGGAGGCCGCAATTCACATGCTGCCCCGGCGCTACGTCAAAGAGTTCGACGCGTCCATCATCAAGGGCGAGACCATCCTGATCAAATGCGACGACCTCTTCGAGCAGCTCAAAACGGGCAAGATCGCCGTGCCAATCTCAGCGCTGGCGTTCTACATCCCCGTCGACCTCGTCTATAGCGCCACATTCCAGGATGAGACCGTCATGAGACTCCCTATTCAATTGGTCGTCCACTCCGTCGGCATCGAGGAACTTGCCAAGCGCATACCCAACACCCTGCGCACCTATGACATCGTGGGGTTTGAAGACCCTTTCCCTGAGAACATGAGCTCACGCAGTGCCGCTGCCGCCAGTGACGCACCAGCCGTGCTGCTCGAGGATGATGATGACGAACCGGCAGACGAACTCCTCGGCGAAGCCCAGCCGCTCCGCATGGCGGACCCTACGGTCCTCGCCAAACCCGAACTCGAGCCGCCCCCCACGCAGATGCCAAATCAGGAGCAGGTGCTGGACATCGACGAGCTACTCGAGGAGGCGCAGCCCACCCCCGCCGCAGAAAAGCAACAGTCCGACACAACATTCGACTACCCGGCCAAGGATGCGGTGCAAAGACTCACGAGCGGGGCGACGGGCCTGCTCGAGGACATGGATCCCGGTATGACCGTGCCTATCGACCTGCCGGACATCTTCGAGCAGCTCAAGCACGGCACGGTCTCCATCCCTACCCGTGACCTCGCCAAACAGCTCCCATCAGCCATTCGCCCCAACGAACGCGTACTCCACGGTGGGACGACGACGAACCTAGCCCTCGACACCGTTGTCGCGGCTCTGGGGATTGAAGCGCTGGCCTCACGAATATCCGCTCCGCTCCGGGACTTCGACATTGAGCGTATGGTCGACCCCTTCCCGAAGTCCGCGGCACGCCCCCCGCCACTAGTAAAGGATCGCCGCAGCTCCCGTAGTCGCGTTGCGGGCGCCCAGCAGGTTGACGCACGCCGCGTCGCAGGAGACCACTTCGCCGACGGTGATACGAGCACCTCCCATCACGCAGCCACAGCACCGGCGGAGCAGGGCTACAGGGAGCTCCCTGGCAATATCAACATCAACACCGCGACGGCAGAGGAACTCACACTGCTCGAAGGGATCGACCGCTCTGTTGCCAAAAAGATCGTCAAGCACCGCAACAAGAACGGCCCGTTCACAACCATATTCGACCTACTCACGGTTGGCAGCCTCGAGGCCCCCGCGCTGCAACAGATGAGCGGCATGCGCGTCGGTGCGGGCGTCTTCAACAGACGGCAAAGGCTTGCATCACTTCTGCGCATACCGGCCGGGCAGGTCACCGACTTGCCGCAGGTTGCCGAGGCAGTCATCCGCAAACCAGACTTCTCGGGCTGCGTGATCTCCGATGCCAACGGCCTCGTGCTGGCGCAGGCGGGCATGGACGAGTCCGCCGACCGGATCGCGGCCATCGTCCCGCGACTCCTGCGTCGGGTCCAGGACGATATGTCCCTGATCGGTGCAGGCACCCCCCGCACGGCCTCGATTACCACCAGTGAGATGTGCTTCACGGTGGCATCGCACCGCTCCATCGCCGTGAGCACCATCCACCGCCACGGCCAGATTAACGAGACCGACCTCGCCTTCGTGCGTAAACTAGTACTGGAACTTGCCTGGCTAATCAGCCTGCGCGCATATGCGGGCCCGGCGGCCTAGCAAAGAAGCCTTTTAAGGATGGACCTGTTATCGGAAATGCTAGGGACAGGCCTTCTTTGCGGGCCTTCCCTATCTGCCGAGAGACATCTGTTACGCGTTTCCCCACGATGCGAAAAACCCAAACGGTTGACGAGAACGCACACCCTTGACTCAGCGCCACCGGAGCATCTCGCAACCTTGACGGGGCTGACTCCCCCGCGTATAGTCCGTCCCACTTCAGATCTATGCGCCCATAGCTCAATTGGATAGAGTGTCAGCCTCCGAAGCTGAAGGTTCCGCGTTCGAGCCGCGGTGGGCGTACCAACTAAATCCTTCCCCTCTTCCAACATCAAGAGGGGAGGATTCTAGCCAAATCCCTTAGTAAACCCGAAAATCTTAGCCGAAAGGGAGAAGATTCTCCCGCTAAGGGCATTTTCGAGCATTTTCCCCATCCGGATGATTCAACACGCATTTGAGGGGATGCGGGCGCAATAATCGGTCTATAGTTGAAGGACTCATTGCCAGAAGCAGAGCCCTACTGTCCGCTCCGATTGGCCCTCGATGGACTTCGTAGCTTTCGACATAGCTCTTCATTACCGGGTGGAGCAACTTCGAACAAGGCTGATCGAACAGTAGCCATATCTTTTTCAAACTCTCGGTGGCACCATCATAGACAGGGTTGCGCCCCGCCGGGCGTAGTGGCTCAGAAGTGCTTCTGAGCACCTTGATCGCATGCTTTCGCTCCAGACTAGTCGTCTCACAGAACTCATCGAGAACTTTCCCCTTGGCTCGCTTCGTTTTCATCACCACATACCGTTTGCGCATTAGCACAATGTATTCCTTCGTCGCTGCTCTACTCATTTTCATGACTCCATTATTTCGGTGTCATGATTATGACGCAACAACACTAAACGCCTCATGCTCAACAATCCGTTTCGGTGTCATCCATTCTGACGCAACGCGCGTAGTCAGGATTAAATGCGAAGTGCAAAGTAAAACGCACGCTTCAGGTGAGAAGCATATCGAGCCACATG
>CAZNWT010000134.1:0-11091 GCA_964576795.1 uncultured Victivallales bacterium | reverse complement strand
TCATGTCCGAAGCCCCTCCCGCAACTCGAAGATTTCCTAATTTGGAACCGCTGTTTGGGATTTGGGACAATCGCAGAGGCAATTGTAGGCCGATCGACCAGTAGCGACCAAGATTGTAACCATACACCCTTACCATGCCTTTATTGTACTTTGACATATCAATGAAGGTATCTGCCGGGGGATTCAACGTTAAATGTGGCGCAACAATGTGAAACAGGCCTTGTAGACGCTTCGCACTTCTTCTTTGCCTCGACGATATTACCTGCGGTCATAGGCACCCCAACCATTTGCTTGATCAACTGATCAACATTCGCCCTGCCCTTTGGCAACGGATCAAGAGGGGCGTCAGCACCACCACCCCACCAGACGAGTCTGTCACCAACAGCCTGCCATAGCGGAAGCGTTCTTGCCTTGCTCTGGTTCTTGTTTTTATTGTCAACATGATCCAGCGCGAGACTGACGTACCTCTGGGATTGACGAGAGCATCTTCAGCAAGCATAATCTCGCCCCTCCTGCTACACCCCTGTAGCTCAGCTGGATAGAGCAGCGGATTTCTAATTCAAAAAGGGCTTTTTAGCCTGAATTATCCCGAGTCGACTACAGCACTCAGCTCACTGCAATACAGCCACTTGCAAACCAAGCGCTTTAATCCTGAGTCCTCCTGAAAACGCCCATTTTTCGCCATCGGGTTACAACTTAGGGTTACAACTTTCCACGCCACAGGTGATATTACTCCAAGTAACATGGACTAGTCAGAACAGCTCTTGATAAGTGAACGATGAGTGATATCGATAGCGCATCATAGCACGACGAACAAGCGTCAACTATTCATAATTCTCATTAAAAACCAAAGAATAATAAATCATCGGTTCATATTCGTTGACCACACACATTATTACTATACTATGGTGTAGAAAGTGATAGCGCATCAGAATAACTTGTTGGCTTCATGAAGATGAATAGCATCAGAAACATACTCGCCTGTCTTGCAGTCGCAGTCGTTGCGTCCGGTTGCGCGACCGGACGCATCGCCGACCTGAGAGACTGTGGCAAGTTATCCGTCGGGGTTGGCCTTGGACTGGGAGCAGACGTCGGTCTCGGGGCCATATCTCATCCTTCAGTCGGCATCTTGAGCAAGACGCACCGCCTCGGGACAGAGAACAGACGCATAAGTGGCGTCTGGTCCGATGGAGAAGTCTATTTTCCTTCTGTTGTTCTGGCGGCAACACTGTCCGAAAGCGGCAACCCTTGAAAATGGTCGTACAATCGCACGGTGCTCACTCTCCATGGCGATAAACTCCACCCAAAACCAAAGAAAGATGAATGCTGGATCAACTTTTCGAGCAGGCGCAATCCTCATGAATCTCTATACAGAAGGGCAATGGATTTTGAAGCGGGAGCTACACTCGGCATCGTTTCCGCGCGTGCAGGAATCAACCCTCTGGAGATCATTGATTTTCTTTTGGGCTTTGTCGGAGTCGACATAGCCAAGGATGACCCCGAGAAGGAAGATGGAGAGAAGCCAACAACCGAATCCACACCTACAAAATGACCCGCGCTTTGCGCGTCTCATTTTGAGGGTGATTCGAAGCGTTCTGCACACAGAGAGATGTCTCACTAGGGGCAGAACAAACTGGATGTCTCACAGACTGAAAACTACGGAGATTTGAGAATGACCGTCACTGAAAAAACTGCATCTGATCCCCCTCGTGTGCTGTTCATTGGCAATAGCCAATTTGCAGTGTGGGATATCCCCGGAATGGTTCAGGAACTGTCTCAGGCAGGCAGGCGTCTGCTATGCCAGGGGGCCCTGATAGGCGGATCTTCGTTGCAGACACACCTGGAAAGCCCGACAACATTACGGGTGCTTGAGACTGGAAATTGGGATATGGTTGTTCTTCAGGAGCACTATCTAGCTCCGGAAGATGAGGACTCACGAAGGAAGTTCTTTGTCGCAACTACTGCCCTTTACGAGAAAATAGTAAAGATATCCGCCGTACCGGTTCTTTATGCCAGCCCAAACATTGAGTCTAGTGGCGCAGAGGGATTCGCGACTATCCACTCGCTAAACCTGGAGCTGGCTAGGGAATTGGATATTGCACTGGCTGCTGCCGGCTCAGCATGCCTGAGCGCCCGGAAGAGAATGCCGGAGCTTGACTTACACAATGAGGACCGAATGCATCCGAACTGTAAAGCTTCCTACATTGGCGCCTGTGTGTTGTACGCCACACTCACTCGGCACTCACCAATTGGGCTACCAAACAACTGTGGCAAAGGCATGATCTCAAAAGACGAAGCACTACAGTTCGAAACGACCGCCTGGGAGGAATACCAGGCAACGAATGCGGCGGTGTAGAAACGCCGTGAACCAGGGCAGAGTATCAAGATGAATGGACACATACTTTTCAAAGCCGCGCTTCGCTTGCTTTGAAAACATGGTCATTCACGACGTTGGTGCGAGAAGAAAGATTGCCAGACAGGTAAGCTTTGCTCTACCATTCTGCTGAGGTGATATTATGTTACAAGCACTAGAAGCAACAATTGAAGCAAGCGGTGAAATCCATCTGATTGAGCCCATCCATTTGGCGCACTCATGTCGTGCCATTGTGACTATTCTCGAAGCACCGGAGATTCCCGAGACGGCACTGCTCAGCCAGCAGGCGCTGGCTCACGACTGGGAATCACCCGAGGAGGACGCGGCATGGTCACACCTTCAGTAGGCTCCGTTGTGCTCGTCCGCTTTCCTTTCTCTGATCTTTCAGCAAGCAAGCTTCGACCTGCGGTCGTGCTTGCTGGGATAGACCGCGACGACTGGATTCTCAGCCAAGTGACTAGCAATCCATATTCCGACACAGGAGCCGTCGAGCTTGGCGATTCCGATTTTGTGTCAGGATCTCTGCAACGAGCAAGCTATGCCCGACCAGGCAAGCTGTTTTCGGCAAACAGCTCGATCATGGTACGAGTTGCTGGCGTGCTGAAGCAACAGAAGTTGATGAGCATTATCGACTCGGTCATTGACGTTCTGCGCCCAACAACTTAGAGCATCCAACATCCGAATCGACACATACTTTCCAAAGCCGCGCTTCGCGTGCTTTGAAAAGATGGTCATTCAAGCGTTCGCAGGAGAAAATGAAGATACATCCCGATATCTTGATGCACTGGACGCCACGCCGATGGGCAGGCAAGGAACTTAATTCCACGCTGCGCACATCATACGTGGAACACTTGAAATCCCTCTGCCTGTCGGGCTTGCATTTCTCAAAACCACAGACGCAGGAGACTATCCGCGGGTTCAATCGAAGTGCGGACCTGCCAACGCTCCCAATCGTGTGCTTCACGGAATTGCGCCTTTCCATGGTGGAGAAACACATCAATACCTATGGGAGTCTGGGCCTCGGGTTCCGCCGTAGTTATCTCATGGAACGGGGGGCAAACCCCGTATTTTACCTACAGAATGCCAATCAGGGCATCGTCAACACCAACCTCCAAGGGTTGACAGAACAAGTCGACAACGTCCCTGGACTGCCGGTGTTTCTGTCGTACATCAAGAAGATGTCCAGCGAGGTCGGAGGAGACCTCGACCTGTACGATGAGATGGAGTGGAGGATTGTCGGCTGCAACCTTGCCGGCTGGTCCCCCTTCAAGAAAGACGGGGACAACTTCACGCTTGATTTCCGACCACAGGACGTTGAGATCATTGTCTTTCCGGACGCCGCGACACGCGAAGCGGCCTTCGCTGATTCGGACATCACCGACTTTTTCCGGGATGGAACGCCCATGACGTTGGATGCTCCAGATGTTGGCAACATATGAGGTGCGAACAACACCTTGAGGGCTTCGAGGGAGGGCTTTTCACGTCTTCACATTTCACACAACGCAACGAGGGACTTCTCGTCATTTGGTCGGGTTCTTCGCCCATTTCTGCATGGCCTCAATAACGAAGACTAGAAGCTCAGAATCCGTAAGATCATCCTTGCCTTGGATTTTTGCAGCAGACCTAAACACACCCACGGCCTGCTTGCATAACTGATCAACATTCGCCCTGCCCTTTGGCAACGGATCAAGAGGGGCGTCAGCACCACCACCCCACCAGACGAGTCTGTCACCAACAGCCTGCCATAGCGGAAGCGTTCTTGCCTTGCTCTGGTTCTTGTTTTTATTGTCAACATGATCCAGCGCGAGACTGACGTACCTCTGGGATTGACGAGAGCATCTTCAGCAAGCATAATCTCGCCCCTCTTGCTACACCCCTGTAGCTCAGCTGGATAGAGCAGCGGATTTCTAATCCGCAGGTCGTGGGTTCGAGCCCCGCCGGGGGTACCAGTCACCAGAGCTGCTCGCAAGCTCACACCACGATGACTGGCAAGCCGGGGGATCAACGGATCGCGGGTCAACACCATTAAGTGGGGCACACTCACTTTTTCCTAAGCACACATGACTCTGACCCTTAGTCTATAATTCTCAAAATTTCTAAATCCATAAGCCATTCTCGATATGGTCTCCATCGTATACATAGACCCTCTACTTGTCGTCATTGCCGCAGAATTTGATCGGTCAGCGTTTGGGTGTCCGACCTTTATGAATTCTAGTAGTTGAGTACGGACTGTGCCTGTGCCCTCCGGTGTGAGCTGGTCCGCAAGCTGCTGGATCCTAGCGACAGGAATCGTAACCGTGTCGCCCAATGACCTTATATACGCCCCACTGCAACTTGCGCCACGACCGTCATGGGCACCTGTTTGGCGGTCGCCGCAAGGCGAAGCTAGTGGAAGGGGATGCCTAACTTACACGAATGCGCTACGTCCACATCAGCCGGTGCGAGTAGGCGATCTGAAAACTCGTCGGAAGTAAGACTACAAGAGTGAAAGAAGTTCCTCGTGCACCTGGTCGGCAGCCACACGGACATCATACTCCAGATTTGCGGGTACAAGTGGCTCCACGTCTCCCAGGAAGCTTGGATTGGCCAGCTTTGCTTCAAGGTTTTCCGCAAAGGCGTTCGCCGTGACGGCAGATCCTTCGTTCTCCATATATCTCTGAAACGTCTCGACTATGACCCCGGGTTCTCCCAGCTCATCGTTCAACCCCAGCCACAGGTCGAACAGATCACGCCCCTTCCGGCGCTGATACAACGCCCGCAACTTCGTGGCCATGATTTCCGCGGGCGCGTACGTCAGCACGCTGCAATCCGCGCTGTGCCAGCGGCTTTGCACTGCAAAGGCCTTCGAGGTCATCCCCAGTACCGTAAAATGCTCCCGTGTGTTAATCTCCACCTTCAAACGGAGTCTTCGCGCGGGATCGCTTTCCGCTCCAACTCGGTAGGTCAACGCTGCTATCCCCGGACCCGTCTTGCGCGCTGGATCACCGAGCCACGGGGACAACACATCTCGCAACCCATCGAAAATGGGTCCGATCGGCCCCGCTTCGACCTGCACCAGATCAATGTCCTCCGAGTATCGACGTGGCGTATCCAGAAACAGCTTATGCAGTGCTGTTCCACCCCGAAAAGCCAACATGCGGCCCAGTTCCGGTTGCCCGAAGATATCGCAAATTGCTCGCGATATCATCAAGTCCTGCTCCACCATGTCACTGGTCTTCCATGGCACATGTCCACGCCACTCAATCAGGTATGCGTTCGGGATCATAACTCCACATCCGGTTGTACATCCGCGTTTTCGATGATCTTCCACCGGCTGTTCCTGTCGCCGTCCCTCGGCAACCGGCTATCCAATGGCCGCCAGACCTGGCGGAGAGACCCCAACGCGTCGTGCAGCCCTTCGGTCTTCTCGCTCCACCCCGTACGATCCAGCAACCAACCCACTCTTTGCAGTACGGCCGTTATCACGTCTTGTGCCGGGAGCTGCTGCAGTCCTAAAGATTCGATTGACTCTCCTAGCTCCGCGAATACAGTCGCTGCCAGATCCAGTGATGGACAGCACCTCGGGTATGCCAGCAGGTCATAGGCTGTCAGCTCCGGATTACTTACTCTGAAATATCCAGCAGGGCTCTTTCTCTGCTCTACGCTATCATCCTGAATATTCCGTTTGCAGAAGGCCTCGACTTCTACCCCGCCTTTGCTCACCGCTCGCATATTCCGCGGCATGAATACTTGGAATACAAACGGGCGCTGATGTGCTGCACCGTGTACGGCTGCCGCGCTCAGTCCGCCAACATAGTACTCGACTCCTAGGAACTTCGCCCAGTCATCCACAAACCATTCAGGATCAAGCATCCCTGCAGCCTGATGCTGAATATCAAGTGCCAAGTAGAAACCGCGCGAGAAAGGTACGACCCATCCATCGTTCTTCAACCTCTGAAGCACCATATTCAGTGCCTGACCGTCCACCCCCGTCGCATTCGCTGCCTCATCCAACGTGAAACAGTATCGCCCTTGCCCAAGGATTCTCTTCACAAACTCTCTTCCACTTAGCACATTCATGCGCGATTTATAACGACATTCGTTATAATTAGCAAGCATAAATGCTTTATTGGGTGGGAGATTTTCCCCACCCGCGCCAGTAAAGGAGCATTTAGCGGAGGTCTTTATCAACAGTGTTGGAGTCGGCACCGAAACCCCATTTGTTGCGCCATGTTGCGCCCATGAATGAGTTGGAATGGCCTAGCATTCAAAGCTCTGATTCGTGCTTTTCTTAGCAATTCGCAAGTGCGCACGCCCTTGCTAGAAAGACGTTTAGATTTCTCGCAGGTCGTGGGTTCTAGCCCCGCCGGGGGTACCAGTCACCAGAGCTGCTCGCAAGCTCTCAACACGATGACTGGCGGGTCAACACCATTAAGTGGGGCACACTCACTTTTTCCTAAGCACACATAACTCTGGGGTCACGACTCGTAGAGCTTGAACAATCCCTGGGTACCGAGGTCCCCTCCCCCTTGGGCTTGAAGCTTTTCATAAAGCGATTTTGCTAAGTCCAATCCTGGTGTGTCAAAGCCCATCTCCTTAGCCGAATCGGAGGCAATGGTCATGTCCTTAATGAAATGCTTTACGTAAAAGCCAGGATCGAAATTTCCTGCCAACATGCGCGGCGCAAGATTGGACAGGGACCAACTGCCAGCCGCCCCAGCGGCAATGCTCTGCAGCACCGTGTCCGGATCAAGACCTGAGCGTTTCGCATAGGCAATGGCCTCGCACACGCCGAGCATGTTAGCGGCAATCGCGATCTGATTGCACATTTTGCAGTGCTGGCCACTACCGGCAGAGCCTTGATAGACAATATTCTTTCCCATCAACTCAAAAAGTGGCTGCACATCATCAAAGGCACTCCGGTCGCCACCGACCATAATCGACAGACGGGCTTCACGCGCCCCCGTATCACCACCAGAAACGGGTGCGTCAAGAGACCGACCGCCTTTTGCTTTCGCGGCTTCGGCGATCTGTACGGCCAGCGCCGGCTTCGATGTGGTCATGTCCACCAGAACCGCGCCATCCTTCATGTTTGCAATGATGCCACCCTGACCTAAATAGACGTCCTCAACGTCATCAGGAAAACCTAAAATTGTAAAGATTACGTCACAGTTGGGTGCCAGCTCCCCAACAGTGTCGTACCAGATCGCACCCCTGCCAATTAGCTCCAGAGCCCGGTCCTTGGTACGCGTATTGATGTGCAAATCATAGCCAGCGGCCATCAGATGACTGGCCATACTCTCACCCATTACTCCAATGCCGATGAAACCAATGTTTGCTGTTCCGCATACCATATTCATGATTCTTTCCTTTGCTCCATATTGATGTTTCTCATTCTCGACAATGCCGACATTTTCCTCAACATATTTCGTGATCGGTTTGCGCTCTCCGCCCGTCACCTTTCCCGTTGTTTTAAACATTCATGTTCTCGCGATCCGTTGTCGCCGCCGCCCTCGTCAACCGACTCGTATCGGCCAGCATTTGGGGGTGTCCTGCCTATAAACGTTCTGCGCATGAACAGTTTGCTGTTCACACGCCATCGGACGTAGTAGATTCCATTTCTGTTTTTGAAAAAGAAGGTTACAACTTGATTCTGACATACATGATTCAGCCGCTTGAGCGGTCGCATATGACGGTCTACACGTTTTCGGCTGACATCCGACAGGGGGAAGCTCTCGGTCGCTTCAAGTTCCCGCACCAGCCCGGAGGGCTACTGAAGGAACCCCCGGCGACAATCACGCTAACCCCACAGGACCGGCGTATTCTGATGGCTCTGATCATTCACCAGAAACGGGGTGGCAGCGTCATTTCCCTCTCGGGGACAGCGGCTTACACAATCGTTTATGATATGATCATGACTGGTCGCTGCTACGCATGGACGGGCAAAGGACAACCCCTGACTTGGAAGGCTCCCCTCGAGGCCTTGCCGTCGTGGGTAGAATCTAAAGACCCCGCGGGGTTTGAACCGATTTTGAAGCTCGATCCGAGCCCCCCCATCTTGCCCTGCACGCCTCCTGTCGCAATCAATATCCGCGCTTCATCCTGTCATCCGCTCACAACACCGCTGAGCGAAGCACTGGCAACAACCTGGCAGGGAAGCCCTCCGATGGCCCCCGAGGGTTGCCTGTCGTTCATTGAAGACCTAACGCAGAAACACCCGCACGAAGCCTTACCCGCCCCACCCCATATTGAAGAGACGTTCGTCGAGAATGTGGAACCCACCCCGATCCTTACGATGGCGCGTCAAGGTAATGCACACGCACCCACGCTGCTGGTGCGAATGGGCTTTGAATACGGGCAACGTGTCATCGCCGCCGACAGTCCGGGCGACCGGGTGCGCTTCGTGGCGGATTGGACGCTCTTCGATATGGCACGCAACCCCCGCTCGGAGAAAAACGCCGAAGAACGCCTAATCACATTTGGCTTCGTTCCCCATCATCCGTGCGCAGAGGATCTTTTCGAGCGCGCGGCGGAGACAAACGCCCTTACGCTGCCACCATCGGGCGCCCCAACCTGGGCAGACGCTGTGCAACAGCTGCTGCCTGCACTCACGGAGGAGGGATGGAAAATCCGACACGAAGATGGCTGCAAGCTTGTGGCCCCCGGTCAGGATGATTGGTACTCCGATTTCACAACCACGGCAAAAGGATGGCTGGCCTTCGAGTCGGGCATCTGCGTTGACGGTCAACGCATCAACCTGCTCCCCTTCCTGCAGCGTTATCTTCGAGATCATCGCGACAGCTCCGAGAAGGAGATGGCCGCTCAGCTTAAGAACTGCACAATCCCCATCGTCACCCCCACCTGCATCGCCCTGATTGAGGGCCCGCGTCTCCTCGGCATCATCCAGCACGTTTTCGAACTCTACAGTGAGTCTCCCTTGGACCGTGACAGCCGCCTACGCATCAGCGAGTGGCGAGCGGCAGAGCTTGCACAGCAAACACCTGGCTCCACATGGGAGCCACCCCCAGAATTGGCCAATGCCATACGCTCCCTGAAGAGCGGAATCAAAATCGAACCGCAACCTGTACCCGCGGGAATGGACTGCGTGCTGCGCCCCTATCAGGCGTACGGGCTTGGCTGGCTCGGTTTTCTGCGAGACCATCACCTTGGCGGCATCCTCGCGGACGACATGGGGCTGGGGAAGACGATTCAGGCGATCGGCCTTATCCAGCAAGACAAGCTAGCGGGAAAACTTGATCTTCCCGTACTGATTGTAGCTCCCACAAGCGTATTGCCAAACTGGCGCCGGGAGTTGAAGCGTTTCACCCCAACCCTTCGGGCCCACGTGCTGCATGGACCGAATCGCCATACGTTGCTGGAGGACTTCACGGAGACAGATGTGGTCATCACCAGCTACGCGCTACTCCGCCGCGACAGCAAAATCTATCACAAACAGGCCTTCTCACTCATCATTCTGGACGAAGCGCAAATCATAAAGAACCCCAAGGCGAAGGTGACGCAGACCGCCTGCTCCCTGAAAGGTCGCACGCGGCTCTGCCTGACAGGAACCCCAATCGAGAATCACCTGGGGGAACTATGGTCGCTCATGAACTTCGTGTTGCCCGGCTTTCTCGGGAGCGAGAGTAGTTTCCAGAAAATTTTCCAGAAACCCATCGAGCAGGATGGACATCCGGTTGTTCGACAACAGCTACAGCGCCGGATCAAGCCTTTATTGCTACGACGCACGAAGGATCGCGTCGCGACTGAATTACCTCCCAAGAACGAGATCATCCAGACGATTACACTCAGTGAAGCCCAACTCGACCTGTACCAAACCATCCGCATGGCGATGACCGAACGTATTCAGGACGAAATGGAGGCTAAAGGACTGGCGCGTTCACGCATCGTGATCCTCGCCGCCTTGCTCAAACTACGTCAGATCTGCTGCGATCCACGTCTGGTTGACAAGACCGGCTCGTTCACGCTGCCGGAAGACTCCTGCAAGCTCAAGTTGCTCGATGACATGCTACCGGAGATGATTGAAGAGGGACGCCGGATTCTCATCTTCTCGCAGTTTACCAGCATGCTCGACCTTATTAAGGCGCAGCTCAAAACGCAGAAACTCCCATTCGTGGAGATCCGAGGCTCAACCCGTGACCGCGAGACGCCCGTTACCGACTTCCAGGCCGGCAAAGTGCCGATCTTCCTCATCAGCCTGAAGGCGGGCGGAACCGGACTGAACCTAACCGCCGCCGACACGGTCATCCACTACGATCCCTGGTGGAATCCGGCCGTCGAAGCGCAGGCCACCGACCGAGCTCACCGTATTGGCCAGGACAAGCCTGTTTTCGTTTACAAGTTCGTTACCGAAGGAACCGTCGAAGCACGCATCCTTGAACTCCAGGCGAAAAAACGTGCGCTGACAGATATCTTGTCAAACAGCGGGGCGGAAGCCCTCGCCTTCTCTCAAGATGATCTCAATGCCCTCCTTGCCGCGCCGTAAATGTGACGCTTTCCTTCAGGGCCGCATTTAACATATAAAGAGCACTTAACTACAAAATACACGAAACGCGCGAAATGAAGCCACGTTACGTGGGAAAAGCTACGTAGCCGAAGGCAACTGGCCGGTTATTATCGGTAACGATGTGGCAAATCGGGAAAGTTGAAAGCTAAATCCGGGGCGTAATTAGACCCTATCCGAAAAGGGGTTGAACCGAGGTGAGGCGAAAATATGAGAA
>CAZNWT010000133.1:0-11200 GCA_964576795.1 uncultured Victivallales bacterium | reverse complement strand
AAAACACTTGCACTACTACGCTATTTCTGATTTGCTACCCCGTGAACGGTTACCAACTACACAATTCCGTGAAGAGCCAAAAAACATCATTTATTACCCATCTTTGCTTCACATCCAGCACCACACGCGTTATTGTATTGGCTTATTTTTCATGACTTCCGGCACGCGTAAGATTTTGGCGTAGGACGCACAAACAGGTGAATGATTATGGCTGAAGAACTACAAGGCCTTCTGGATCGAATTCAAAAGGACGGCATCGAAAAAGCTGACGCTGAAGCATCTCAAATCGTCGAAGCTGCAAAAATAAAAGCAGCAGAACTGTTGAAGCAAGCCGAAGCTCAAGCAGAAGCACTTCTTGATAAAGCGCGCAAAGAGGGCAAACACTTTCAAGAGCGTGGAGAAAGCGCCATCTCGCAGGCGGCTCGTGATGTAATTCTTTCTGTGGGCGACGCCATCACGGCAACACTCCAAGGAATTATTTCGAAGCAAGTTGATCAGGCGCTCAACACAGAAGATTTTGCGGCGCTTGTGAAGACCGTGATTCTCGCCTATTGCAATGACAAGGGTGAATCCAACATTGAAGTCATCTTGAGCGAGACGCAACAGGAGCAGGTCACGGCCTTTTTCATGCGCGAGATGAGCGAGCAGATGCAAAAGGGGCTCTCAATCAAGGGGGACCGAAGTGTTGTCTCTGGCTTCATGGTCTCAATGAAGGATAGTGGAATCTATCACGATTTTACAGGAACCACGCTAACGGATGCGCTCTGTACCCTCCTGCGTCCGCAATTAGCCGAAATTGTCAAGAATGCTACAACCCCAGCCGCGAATGCGTAAGTCATGAGCTATTATTTTCTCGTCGCCAGTCTCCCGAGTATTACTTTGGAAACGGAGCCCCCACTTAAATTGGCGGCATTCCGATCTCTGTGTGCAGATCATCTTTCTGCAGACGATGCTGGCGCTTTGAATCAAATTCTAGATTTTGAAGCCGTACAGGCGGTAACACATCCTTTTGCCAAGCAGTGGATTGCCAGTGAGACACAGCTACGCAATGCAGCTGCCCGCCAACGGGGCATCAAACGCCAGGAAGATGCCGCTGACTTTATTCGTGATCATACAGGATTCGATGCAGGACTTGAAGAGAGCGTTGAAGCGGCCTTCGCACTCTCTAATCCCCTCTCAAGAGAGCGAGCGCTGGATCAAATACGCTGGCAGGTTCTCGATACCCTCACCGGCACCGATCCCTTTAGTGCTAACGTCGTGCTGGCATACGGCATAAAACTACGAATGGCAGAGCGATGGGCCGCTATGAATCAAGAGCAAGGCAAGGCAAACATTGATGTTGCGCTGGCACCATCCGAGGCCCCAAAAGATACAGAAACGATTAAGACTTAAAGATTTTAATTAACAATAGAAACCGCACCGCGTCCCCCATCAAGAGCGCGATGCATTAACAAGGTTGGTTTAGACCATGAACCCAAGCAGCGGAAAAATCGTCGGTATCAACGGCAACATGTTGGCTGTCGAATTTGAAGGCGCCGTCAGTCAGAACGAAGTCGGATTTGCCCATCTGGGCGAACTCCGTCTAATGTGCGAAGTCGTACGGGTTCGGGGCGGACAGGCCGATATGCAAGTGTTTGAAGACACGACAGATCTCACGATTGGCGACACGGTGGAATTCAGTGGGCAGATGCTTTCTGCAGAGATGGGTCCCGGACTGTTGACACAGATCTATGATGGGCTCCAGAACCCCCTCCCCCGCCTCGCAGAACAATGTGGCTTCTTCCTTCAGCGTGGCGTCTACCTCGATGCCCTTCCCCGCGACACCCAATGGGATTTCACCCCGAGCGCAACCGTCGGCGACAGCATTTCAGCAGGAGAATCTCTGGGATCCGTTCCAGAAGGCATATTCGAACATCGAATCATGCTCCCCTTCCAACTCAGCGGCACCTATACCCTCACCGAGCTTGCTCCCGCCGGGAGCTATACGATTGAGGATACAATCGCCAAAGTGAAAGACGAACGCGGCGATGAACATGTCATTACCATGCTGCAACGCTGGCCCGTGAAACTTTCCATCAAGGCTTACGCCGAACGCCTTCGCCCCACAGAACCCCTTGTGACAAAATGCCGGGCCGTGGACACCTTTTTTCCTGTTGCCCGTGGCGGCACCTACTGTATTCCCGGCCCCTTTGGCGCCGGAAAGACCGTGTTGCAGCAGGTCATGAGTCGTTACGCCGAAGTTGATATTGTGATTCTCGCGGCCTGCGGCGAGCGCGCGGGTGAAGTGGTGGAGACCCTACAGGAGTTTCCTAAACTTATCGACCCACGAACAGGCAAGAGCTTGATGGAAAGAACCATCATCATCTGCAACACGAGTTCAATGCCTGTTGCGGCACGCGAAGCGTCCGTATACATGGGAATCACGCTCGCAGAATACTACCGCCAGATGGGCTTAAACGTTCTATTGCTTGCTGACTCCACCTCCCGCTGGGCACAAGCCTTGCGAGAAACATCTGGACGCTTGGAGGAGATTCCGGGCGAAGAGGCGTTCCCCGCTTATCTGGAATCCGTGATTGCCGCCTTTTACGAACGGGGAGGCCTTGTCCGACTCAAGGATGGTTCAACAGGATCCGTTACCGTCGGCGGCACCGTTAGCCCCGCTGGCGGAAACTTTGACGAGCCCGTCACGCAAGCCACGCTAAAAGTTGTAGGTGCATTTCATGGCTTATCACGCGCCCGCTCCGATGCGCGTCGCTACCCTGCAATCGACCCCCTGGAAAGCTGGTCAAAATACCCGAGCATCGTCCCCTCAGAGACCGTTGAAATTGCAAGATCCGTTCTCAAACGTGGCACCGAGATTGGTCAAATGATGAAAGTGGTGGGCGAAGAAGGAACCGCCATGGATGATTTCATCATCTACCTGAAATCAGAATATCTTGATGCGGCCTACCTCCAACAGAATGCATTTGATAGTGTCGATTGCGCCATCTCTGAAGAACGGCAAAAACATGTCTTCTCCGTGATTTCAGATTTCATGCAAACCCGGATGACGTTTGAAGATAAAGAAAAGGGACGCAGCTTCTTCCACAAACTGACTCAAATGCATAAGGATTGGAATCTGATCGACATGCAAAATGACGAATTCACGAAAACCGAGGGATGCCTTCGGGACATGGTAGCGAAGGTGGCCAGTCATGCATAAAATACATCATCACGTTGAGAACATCTCTGGCAATGTCATCACCATTCGTGCCACGGGGGTTAAATACAAAGAGCTGGCAGAGGTGACATCGCGAACAGGCACCTCTCTGGCACAAGTCATTCGCCTGCATGAAGACGAAGTCTCGTTGCAGGTGTTTGCCGGAGCCAAAGGCGTCGCAACTGACGCTCAGGTACGCTTTCTTTCGCACCCCATGCAAATTCCATTCTCAGATAATTTGCTCGGACGTGTCTTCACCGGCAGCGGCGTTCCGCGCGATAAAGGTCCCGTCCTGCGAGATAATATGGTTAACATCGGCGGACCCTCCGTAAATCCCGCTAAGCGTATTATCCCGAAAAATATGGTGCGTACCGGCATCCCCATGATCGACATTTTCAACACCCTTGTTGAATCGCAAAAGCTTCCCATTTTTGCTCGGGCAGGCGAACCCTATAACCCCCTTCTGGCCCGAATTGCCCTACAGGCAGAAGTGGATATTATCGTGCTGGGCGGTATGGGGCTTAAGCATGATGACTACCTCTTCTTCCGCGACACTCTGGAAGAAAGTGGAGCGCTCTCACGCAGCGTTATGTTTGTACACACCGCAGCCGATCCCGTGGTAGAAAGCTTACTTGTTCCGGACATCAGCCTTGCCGTTGCCGAAAAATTCGCTCTTGACGGTAAACGCGTGCTGGTGTTGCTCACCGATATGACGAACTTTGCAGATGCCTTGAAAGAAATTGCCATCACCATGGAGCAGATTCCCTCCAATCGAGGCTATCCCGGTGATCTTTACAGCCAGTTGGCCTCCCGTTACGAGAAGGCTGTTGACTTTGACACCGCAGGCTCCATCACCATTTTGACCGTGACAACCATGCCAGGTGATGACGTCACGCATCCGGTCCCCGATAACACCGGTTACATCACCGAGGGTCAATTCTACCTGCGCGGCGGTCGGATTGAACCCTTCGGCTCTCTCAGCCGACTCAAGCAGCAGGTCAACGGCGATACGCGTGATGACCACCGCACCATCATGGACACCATGATTCAGCTTTTTTCCGGCTATCGCGAAACCCTTGAAAAACAGACCATGGGATTTCGCATGAGCAGTTGGGACACCAAACTCCTCAAATACGGCACACGCTTCGAAGAGGAGATGATGGATCTCTCGGTCAACATTCCACTTGAACAGGCCCTTGATCTAGGCTGGCACATTTTAGCAGATTGCTTTGAGCCAATAGAAACCGGAATCAGCTCCGCCCTGCTTGCAAAATTCTGGCCAGACAGCCGGATATCCGGAGACGAAGATCAGAAGTCAGATAAAACGGAACCGCAAAATCAGGAAGCAAAAGAACAAGTAGAGGAGTTGGCAGTGAGCTAGACATTAGTGGCATGTTCGCCTCTCCAGTCTCTGACCTTCGGTAACCCATGGCTAAAATCAAACACACAAAAAACGAGATGAAAGCGCAAAACGAAGCGCTTACGCGCTACAAACGCTTTCTGCCAATGCTGCAACTGAAAAAACAGCAACTACAGGTAGAGATTCAGACGATTGACACACAGCTTGAGGCTCGCAAGGATGCATTTGATTCTGCAATGGAAGCGCTGACCCAGTGGGCGGCACTTTTCGCAGAACCGGTAAAACTCGGCTCGCTCCTAGAAAAAGGTGCCGTCGAAACAGAATCCGGGAATATTGCTGGTGTGAGTATTCCCATTTTTAAAAGCATCCTCATCAAGCGCTCAGCACTAGATCTTTTTACGACACCCACATGGTTGGATGATGCTCAGGATGCACTCTGCAACCTCATGGAACTACGAGCCGAAATTGAAATTCTTGAGGAGCAACGCCGTTTGGTCAGCGAAGAACTTCGAACAACCGCCCAACGTGTCAATCTGTTTGAGAAAGTTAAAATTCCTGAGTGCCAGGAAAACATTCGGATCATTAATATCTTTCTTGGCGATGAACAAACCGCAGCCGTAGCCCGTGGCAAACTTGCCAAGAAACGAAACGAGAAATAACCCCATGATCACCCCCATGCAGAAACTGTCAGTTCTGAGTCTCGCAGCAGATGCTGAGACAACTCTGATCGGTCTGCGCAACCTTGGTGTGCTGCATGTCACGCCATGCACGGCTCCAACAGGGACCTTATTCGAGAGTGCACACCAACGCGTCGGGCAAGCAACGCTAGCACTTACAACGCTGGAAGCCTACGATCCCCATCCGCACACACGACATCACAAGGACGCTACCGATGATTCCGATGCCCGTATTGACGATATATGTGAAAAGCACCATCAGCTTCAGCATTTGGAGGAGCACCTAGCAAACCTGCGACGGTTGCAGCATGCGTTGCAGCCCTATGGTGAATTTAGTGCCGATACCATCGCGTCCCTCGCGCAGCGTGGTGTCATTGTAAAACTTTACCACACACGCAAACTCTCTGAGTTCACCATTCCAGAAGGCGTTCAGCTGCACGTGCTTAGAAGAGACAAGACAGGCGCGCACGTTGCGCTTGTGGGATCTAAAGATTTCACCGTCGATACACCCGAATTCCCCGTCCCAACCAAATCTCTTAGCCAAATCGAAGCCAACATCATCGCCACAAAGACCTCTATTGAAAACCTCCATGAATCCTTACGTGTTCATGCATCCGCACGCGCCATGATCACGCAAGTTTTGCACTCACGAGAGGAAGCCGCACGATTTGCAGATGTTCATGATACCATTGGCAGACACGGATCGCTTATTTACCTACGCGGATTCTGCCCGTCAGAAGCCATTCCTGCAGTTCAATCTGCCGCAACCCAAAATGGCTGGGGACTCGTGATTGAAACACCCGGTGAAGATGAGGTTGCCCCCACTCTCATTAAATATCCCCGCTGGGTCATCCCCATCAAATCCGTCTTGGATATTCTCGGCATTCTTCCTGGCTACGATGAAATCGACGCCAGTGCCATCTTTCTGGTTTTCTTCAGCCTCTTTTTTGGAATCCTTGTAGGCGACGCAGGGTACGGGTTGATATTCCTAGCCATGGCATTTCTGATGCGCTGGAAGATGCCATCCGTGCCCAAACGTGCTCTCGCGCTACTCGTCATAACCAGTACCTCCACCCTCATTTGGGGCACGCTCAGCGGCACCTGGTTTGGCATTGCAAACCTGCCTGCCATACTCAGTGGATTGACAATCCCTTGGTTGAGTAGCGATCAAAACGTGATGGAATTATGCTTTTTAATTGGCGCCATTCACCTAACGCTGGCTCACAGCTGGGCGGCATGGCGCTCCCGCCGGAGCCTACAGGCACTCGCCCAAGTGGGGTGGATCCTGAGCACCTGGATGATGTTCTTCCTCGCACGCTGGCTTGTGTTGGGATACGACAAACCCGAGTTTGTCTGGCCCGTCGTGGGTATCGCTGCAGCCTTTATTGCGTTATTCATGACCCCTATAAAAAAACTGAAAACGGAGTGGTTCGGTCTCGCCATGCTTCCACTCGACATCATCAGCAATTTTGTAGATGTCGTCTCCTATGTCCGCCTATTTGCGGTGGGAGCTGCCAGTTTGGCTGTTGCCGCGGCCTTCAACGAGATGGCGCTTGGCGGCGGAATCAGTGGCCCGCTTTCGGCCATCATCGCCGCCATCATCCTCTTTTTTGGACATACCCTGAATTTGCTCATGGCCATCATGGGCGTCATGGTGCATGGGATACGCCTCAATACCCTCGAATTTTCCGGACATATCGGAGTGGAATGGAAGGGGTATGCCTACGCCCCTTTTGCACACAAAACAAAACCGGAGCTTGATTAAGATAAGGTTTATTAACAATTAGTTGCGAATCATTGGTGATATCAAAAATTAGCGCTATAAGGCGCGGCAAGAAAAGGGAGTACAGCGATGAGTATTGAAATGATGGTGGCACTGGGAAGCGCGGGAGCAGCAGCAGCAATTGCATTTGGAGCCGTAGGATCGGCATTGGGAACCGGAGCTGCCGGCATGGCCGCAATCGGTGCTTGGAAGAAATGCTATGCACAAAGCAAAGCAGCGCCTTTCCAGCTACTCGTTTTCATCGGCGCCCCACTCACACAGACGATCTATGGCATGATTCTCATGAACAACATCATCGGGAAATTAAGCCTCTCATCCTACCTCTCAAAAGAGGTCATACAGGCCGCCAAAGATGCAGCCGTTGCCGCCGAGGCCACAACGCCAAGCGTTATTACAGCAGGACCGGCGTGGTTGGCTCATGTTCCTGCCGAAACGCTCGCTGCTGCCAAAATAGCCCTGAGCGCCGGTGCTTCATCATGGCCAGCCATGCTCATGGCGGGCATCATTGGCGGCGCTGCCATGGGAACCTCTGCATGGATGCAAGGCCGCGCAGGAGCCGCAGGCTCTGACGCCCTCGCAGAAACCGGACAGGGCTTTGCGAACTATCTGATGACCCTGGGGGTTGTTGAAACCGTGGCTCTGTTCGTCATGGTCTTCATCGGCGCCACACTTGGATAAGACTCATCCTCATGAGTGATTATTTATCGAAAATGCACACAGAAAGTTTCTGTCACACTCGTCAGGCTCTCTCACTTACTCAACGCCGTCCGGAGGCCGGCATCCTGCAGTCAAGGTGTTCTGCACCACAAGGTGGACCGTGGCGTCCCGACGCGGTTGAGCAAAGCGAGAGCCTGTACAGAGGACCGTCTCGACCTTTGGTCTCTCCTGACACACATTGTAGCACGGCAAAGAACTAACCTATGAAAGTTCCCCTGAAAGTCGTCCCCGGCGCATCCAAAGATGAGATTAGCGGCTGGCTGGGGGAACGGTTAAAGGTGCGCGTTCGCGCACCTGCTGAAAGCGGAAGAGCGAACCGAGCTGTTATCAAAATCGTGGCAGCAAAGATGGGACTCAAAAAAAGGGCGCTCAGAATTGTCGCCGGCAGCGCCGCGGCACAGAAATTGATCGAGATTGACGAGCTAACAGAGGCAGAATTCCAAAAACGCTTAAGGACGTGATGACACATACACCTCATAGGGGTGGTCATGCATAACCTATTCATTCCACAAATTCACTATGGCATAACGCAACTCGTACTCATGCTGGTAATTCTTGGCCTGGCTGGGCTTGGCCAGAGCGCCATCGGGTTTGGCTATGCCTTGTTTGCCATTGCGCCGTTACTTTGGATTGGCATTCCTCTGCCATCGGCCATCGCCATTATTTGCACCTGCACGGCAATCCAATCCGTACTTGCGGCACGCCGTTTGCGGGCGAATGTGCCATGGGGTTTAGTCTACAAAGCGGCCCTGACTCGTTTTGGATTCATGATCATCGGCATGTTGTTGCTTAAGGTGTTGGTCGATAATAACAGCTCCAACATCAAAGGCATTGTCGGTGGGGTCCTATGTTTTCTGGTCTTGATTCAGTTTGTGTGGCGGCCTAAACCAGTTGATGAGATGCATTTGGGGTGGGGGGTTCTTTCGTGGATTTCCAGCGGCTTGTTGTCGGGGTTTTGTGGGATGGGCGGCCCTCCTTTGGTGTTGTGGTCGATGGCACACTCCTGGTCAACGAAAAAAACCAAAGGATTCCTCTTTGCCGTATTTGCTCTGATCAGTCCCCTGCAGGTTATCATGTTGGGCGTTGTCTTCGGAGTCGACATCCTGTGGAACGTTGCTCTGGGTCTGGCATTTTCCCCGGTGGTTTATCTGGGCTATCGGATTGGTCTGCCGCTAGGCAGTCGTATGGATAAAACAAAGCTTCGCCGCGTGGCGCTCACCGTACTCTTTTTCACGGGAATCACGGCAGTCATGCAGACATTACTGAAATAACAAAAGGAGATGATGGTGCTATGAATATGACAAAGAACATGATGCGGGTGGGATGGGGACAGACAGACATGACGCCACCGGAGCCGGTCTTGGTGTCAGGGCAGTTTCACGCCCGAGTCTCGGAGGGGGTCGCTGATCCCATCACAGCAACCGTACTCATCCTGGATGCAGGGACGGACCACGCCGTGATGGTGAGTTGCGATCTCGTTTCCATCTCCAATGCGTTGCGGGATAGTGTTCGGGAGCGCTGCCAACATATCGAAGGACTGAATCCAGCCAAAATCATTTTCAACGCCACGCATACTCATACGGGACCCGAGGTACGCCCCAATGACATGGGAGGTACAACGGCACAGGGATCGGGTGTGGAGCTTCCCATCATGAATGTCACCACCCTCGTGGCGTTTATGGCCGACAAGATTGCCGAGGCGTTACAAGCAGCCTGGAAAGAGCGTACCCCGGGGACGATCGCCTATGGACAGGGGCAGGCAGTGGTGGGCCGCAACCGGCGCTGGGTCACGCATCAGGGCTCGGCCAATATGTATGGGAATACGGACACACCTGACTTTAGCCATATCGAGGGATTCGAAGACCACAGTGTCGGCGTGCTGGCGACCTATGGTGACGATGGCACCCTGACCGGTCTTGTCGTTAATGTCCCCTGTCCGTCACAGGTGGGCGAGGAAGGCTACGAATTGAGTGCAGACTATTGGTATGAGACGCGTTGCGAACTACGCAAGCGATTTGGTGCGTCGCTATTTGTGCTTGGACAGTGCAGCGCGGCTGGAGACCAATCCCCCCACTTGCTGTTTGACAAGCGAGCGGAACTGCGGATGCTCGCACTAAAAGGCCGCACGGTGAAACAGGAGATTGCCTGTCGTCTCACTGACGCAGTCGGGGAGATCCTGCCAGCCATCGAGACCACCAAGAAAGGATCTCTGAAGTTCCGACACCAAACGGAAACGCTGGAACTGCCCTTGGCTAAGCTGACTTCTGCGGATGTAGAGACGGCGGAACAGGAAGCGGCAAAACTCCAGATTCTGTATGATGAGGAAATTACGCGTCTTGAAGCAGACCCGTCGCTCCGAGATGCCCCCCGATGGTATGTTCAAGTGACCATGGCTTATCGCCGCATGGGCTGGTTGAGATCCGTCGCGAAACGGTTCGAGGAACAGGATCACACGCGCCTCAGCTCAGAAGTCCATGTCATTCGTTTAGGCGATGCGATCATCGCCACAAACCCGTTCGAGTACTATCTGGACTACGGTATTCGGATTAAGGCCCGCAGCCCAGCAGAGCAAACCTTGCTCGTGCAACTGGCCGGTCCCGGAACTTACGTGCCTAGCGCGCGTTCTCAGGCAGGCGGTGGATATGGATCGATCCCCGCGAGTAACCCCGTGGGACCGGAAGGTGGCCACATACTTGCTGAGCGCACTCTGGAGATAATCCAAGAACTGTGGGAAACGGAAAACTGATCGTGTCAGGAGTAGATTAAAACCAAGACAATTATGTCAACAATTGACATTCAGAAAAGGAACCTCAGACATGATACATATTGGCTGTGCCACGACAATCATCACCAACACGCTCGGGACCACGATCTAGGGAGCAGCTGTCGGCGACAAAGCCGACACTATCCACGACGAACTGGAGGCCAACGCCCTGCTGCTTCGGAACGGGGATACCTCGTTCCTGTTCGTCAGTTGCGACTTGGGCGGATTGGAACCGGACGTCACCCGAGCAACCTGTGAGGTAATCACCGAAAAGACCGGATTGTCTCCGCAGTCGGTCATCATCGGGGCCACCCATACGGGCGTCCCCTCGGTCATCCGTACAACGTAGTGATTCGAAACGTACGCAGAGAATGCACCCACAGTTCCATTAGCGCCGATGGTGCACGCAATGCCGTGTCCCGATGTTCGATGCCACAAATTCGCCCTACCCGGGCGAAGGCGTCGGTATACTTGAGAGCATCCACCCCCCTACCAATTCGTTCCACCACACGACACCACAGTCATCCCAACCACGAAGCCAACAGAAAAGAAAACTTCCCTTCAGCTATGACTCCATCCTTCTTATGTACTGCTTCTGATGAACCGTGCAATGTACTTTGCACTTCGCATTCACGTTGCTGTATAGTCAGCGGTTCCAAATTAGGAAATCTTCGAGTTGCGGGAGGGGCTTCGGACATGA
>CAZNWT010000132.1:0-11249 GCA_964576795.1 uncultured Victivallales bacterium | reverse complement strand
TTCCTCGCGACAGGATCAGACCCCCGGCATTGCCGCCTATTTGGAACCGCTGGTAGGGATTCCAAAGTCTATCTAAATGGAGTAGAGGTTGGTAGTGTTGGATCTCCACTTTCCATGAATGCTCCCTCTTTCCCACTTGAGATTGGTTGTCGTTTTTATAACGGCAGTACACTAAGCGGACCTTTTGATGGTTCCATTGATGAGGTAAGAATTTACAACCGAGCTTTGAGCTCAAATGAAGTTTGGGCACTATCTCTCTATCCAAGATAAGTCTGAAGAACTCGCACACATTACCTTTCGGGCGAAGGGTCAGTCCTATTATCCATTATTTCAGATTCTCGCCCACCGAATGCCAAGCGTTAAAGACTCCCCACTAGTTCCTCGGAGTAGCAAGTCAGGTCATTACCTGCATGCATCTAACCCCATAACGGCGAACCCTTCTCTAAAGCTTTGCTATGTCTTTTGCCATCGGGCCAGTATTCTTTGCTACTTGACTGGCGATGAAGTGATTTTTTTGTGTGTTGCGAATTACATGCTCAAGGGCCTTTGCTTCGTCCATGCCAGATTTGCACAGGGCTTGGATTGCTTTGACCTGCTCAGCATTTATCGTGATTGCTGACATCTTGCCTGTGTCGGGATTAGTCCATCGAACCGCGACATTGACCGTCTCCACACGAGGGCTCGCGAAAGATCTGGCGGATACCACAAATAAAACCAAAACTGCGAATGCTACCGTGATTATTGATTTATTAAGCATCTAATGCCCCTTTTCCTCTAATGTCGTTTTTATCGTTAATCTTTATCATGTTTTTAGCAACATCCGTGCCAGCTATGGAACTCTATTGTAACGTGCTGAATACTAGGACGTTGTGGAATGCGTAGCATCCAAGTCGAGGATTTCAGAACGCACCGTCTGTTCACTATGTAACAGATGTGTATCAATTTAGGACAGGTCGACAAGGAAGGTGGATGCTTAGATCTGATTGCCCCATTCCGCTTGCAATCCCACCGGATCACTCTGCCTACACTTTTTCGGACACTTAACCGTACTCCCCGACATTCGTCAGTCCCGAAACAAGTCCGGGATGCGAGCAGATGCAAGCGCTTAAATGCCACCTTTACTCGAATACGTTTAACCAACCTGCTTAATCGGTCTCTCTGAGCACTGAAATAGGGTCTCAACTGCACACTTCCGTGAAGAACCGAAAATGGCACGATCTGAAAAGCATCCCGATTAAATGGCTCAGCCCAAAGGAAAGCAACGCCTAGCGAAAGAGAAGTCCAGTCATAGATTGGCACCGCCGAGGTCCCATTACGGTACATGATCAAGACTCATCCTTCGCTGCGTGAGGGCGCGGACTTCTTCTGCCATCTATGCCGAGACGGCAGCTCCGGCGCTTGACCGAAAACGCCCCTGAGGGTTTCAAGTCCATAGACCCACAGTGTAATCCAGCAGGCAGGGACATGGTACAGCCAAGCCACATCTCGCTTTTGGCGCCAGCCCTTCAGCATCTGTGCAAGAAGTGGAATCACGAGAAGGGTGTAGAGACAAAATCTGACGATGTGGAGCCGCTGCTGTCCTCCCCGCGGGTACGAGCGACGCTTCTGTTCAGCAAAAAACCTTAAGTCTTTGATCCGGCGATCCTGTTTCCTATAGAAAGCGCGCAGCGTGTTGCAGTAGAGATGAACAATGCCGCTCTTGACCTTGGCCACATGCTGATGGCCTGACGATACGGCTTGGTGAACGACATCGACGTCAAAGAAGTAGGGTTCCCACTTTACGTATTCCAATAGAGAGCGTCGGAACAGAAACCCATTGGCGCCAATCGTCGGGAGCTGAGAGGGATTAAGTGTCAGTTTGAGGTAGTCACCACAATCCTCCTGGGGCACATCCAGCCCCGTCCAATGACCCGTGATCATACATTCCCGATCATAGTTCCCTAGAAAGAGGCAGAGAGGATCGCTCATCCCCAGCATGGCGCAATAACGCGTAAAAGCAGGATCGGCTTCACGACAGGAGTAGACAAGCGGTTCCGAGGCGACAATGTCCGGATCGGCAAACGGCGTCATCATCCGGTTGAGCCACTCTCGGTCATCAATGATGTTGTCACTATCGATCAGGGCCACGACCTCGCCGCGAGCCACCTTGATCCCGGCAGACTTGCCGGCCTCTCCCGTCTGGAGGGGATTATCAACCCATCGGTCCACCTGAAACTGCCGACCGATGGCAGAAGTCCTATCCTGTGACCCTCCGTCTACCAGAATGATTTCATACTGTGCAAGATCATACGTTTGGTCACGAATCGCCTGCAGGCATTGCGGAAGCGTCGCTTCTGAGTTGAGCGTAGGAATGACGATGCTGATCAAGGGTGTGCTGCTTGCGGTCATGCGGGGAGTCCCTCGAAAGCACGGGTGAAGATCGCATCCCAACTATATTCTGCACCGAGGCAGCGCGCCTGCTTTCGGTAATCGTCGTAATCATCGGCTGTGATAATGCTGTAGATCTTTTCGGCTATATCCTCTGCACTGTGGTCTGCAATCAAGCCGGCTCCCTTGGCGGCAATTGTAGATGCAATTGAGGGCAGATCGGTAAGCACGATAGGGACTCCGCATCCCAGGTAGAGCTTCAGTTTTCCGGAGTCGGCATAAGGCGTAGGGCTGTTCGTATCATGTGGGTTGTAGGGGGCGATGGCGACCCCGCAGCAGGCCAAAGTGCTTAGTGCTTCGCCGACGTCCTCCACGTAGCCTTTGAAGTCAAAACGATCCAGGATACCCGCTGTCATTGCTTGCTCTCTGAGTTCCTCGCGGTAATCGCCATCACCGATCACGATAAATTGAACGTCGATGCCGCGCGCTACAAGTTGCTGTGCGATAGGCACGAAAAGATCAGCGCCCTTCTCCCGAGATAGTCCCCCCATGTAGGCTACGTGGCATCGGGAGATTCCTGGGGCGGAATCTGCTTGGACAGGATGGTTTCCGTAAGGGACAACCTGCCAGTTAACCGCTTCTGGTGTGATTCGCCCATCTTCGAATCGTGCGGCGATCATCTGCTCTGAAAGGGGCCAGACCTGATCGGCGTAGCGGCAGGCCGTACGATCCATCCATAGATAGGTTGCATTGACAAGTCTGTTGTGGAATCGGATCGGTGTATAGTCAATCATGTAGTAGATGACGCGCTTTGTGATGCCAACATATCGTAACACAATCCCTGCCACGGCCAGCAAGCAGTCTCCCGTTACAAGAATATCCGCCCCGCGGGCAAAGCGGATCCCGTAGATGATCGCATAGATGAAGTCCCGGATATATGCGACAGGAGCCGGTTTCTTGAATCCAATGAACGAACGGTGGTGGCGGCGCTCTCCCATGATATGCTGTTCGACTTCGACATGACGGGATTGGGAGTTGAGAAAAGGGAAAGCAATGTAGGTCACCTTCTCAGCGACCTGCCTGTCCATCCAGTCCCTTAATTCCTCGCATGCACCCGTTGTTTCAAAGTGCGAGAGAATGGTGTTTTTTGATGTGCCAACAGTAATAGCTATCATGCTCAGGACAGAATGCGTATAAATGGTCAGGAATCCAGAAAAAAGACTCTTCCGCTATAAGGTTTCCATTGTTTTGACGTGAGCGTTGCAGGAGCCAGGCGAATGATGTTGTCGGTTGTCATAACGACCAAGAATCGGAAAACCGCGTTGCTGCGGTGCCTTGATTCCATAAAGGCATCGCGTTACGAGGACTATGATGTCGTAATTGTGGATGACTGTTCCCACGATGGCACCGCCACGCTAACAGTAGCAGAGCTGGGTCTACCCCGCTGCAAAATCTGGCATTCGCAGAATCCACTTATGATGGCAAAGGCGCGCAACACGGGGGCGAAGATGGCCACAGGTGACCTCCTTCTCTTTGTGGATGATGACAACGTGGTTGATGAATCCATGATTGAGATCCTTGTGGACGCAGCGAATCGGCATCCTGACTATGGAATTCTCGGCCCATCCATGGCTTATGCTGAATCCGGTCTCACCTACTTGGACTGCCAGCATTTCAATATGTGGACAGGCAGGACTCGCGGGATCGTGGATTCATCCGATCACGAAATCTGTGACAGCGACGGGGTGCCGAATGTGTTTCTGGTTCGCCGAGAGCTCTTCCTCACAACCGGCTATTTTGATGAAACGCTGGTTCAGACCTTCACAGAACCAGATTTAGCCTTCACTGCCAGACAGCATGGTTTCCGGTGTGGGATTGTAAAACAGGCCAGGGCCCTTCACGATGTTGCGGCAGCAGACAACCTGACGGCGCGAGCGCTGGGAGGACGGTTCAGACAGAAGGCCTACTGTCTTATGCGAAATCGCAGTGTACTGATTGCGCGTTACGGAACGGGGTATCAGAAGTTCATCTATTGCGTTTTTTTCGCATGGCTATGGCCGCTCCTGTATTCACTGCTGGTTGTGAAGACCCGCCAGTGGAATCTGCTCCGACTGTATGGGTATGGCTTCCGGGATGGCCTGATCCACCTTCTCACGGGACGGATGGTGAACTCACTACCCGTACTGATGCCGTCTGAACTCAGCCAGCCACAAGCCCGCGGTGCCAGGAAAGCAGGCGGGTAAACCACGGAGACACAGAGGCTCGAAGCCGATCGTTTATGTATATCCGGGTAAGAGGGGCGGTTAAGGGTGCGAGGAAGTGTACGGTAGGGAGCGGGCGACGAGAGCGGATAACGAGTAGAGAGGATCCCATCGTCCACCGTTTTCGTCGCCGTAGTCATCCGCCGATATGAATGTGGCGTGCAGAAGACATTCCCGTTCCCTATACCGCAACGCCTTACGAAAAACGCACACCCGTGGTGCCTTGCTCCTTCCGGCCATCCGCATCTTGCTTTCATCAGCCCTATCTGGTTCTATCGACCGGTCATGATTGAAAAACAACGCTCTATATCCAGGTGGGTTGATGTTGCATTCATGCTGTTGCTTGTTGCTGTCGTCATAGCCGCGTTCTGGGAACCTTTGACTTCCGATAAAGCTCTGCTCACAGGTGACTCGAAGATGGCTTCTGTCCGTTCGAATGCAGACACGCTCCTATCGTCAATTTTTCGTGGCTGGCATGCGCGCACGCGTCTGGGTTGGCCTTTGACGACTGCGTCCTGGTCACCGCGAAGGCTGCTTGCCTTGCTGCTCTCCCCGGCGTGGTACGTGAAGATGGCGTATTTCGTTGATTCTGTAATGTTGGCCTTTGCCATGTATGTTTGGGTCAGAATCAAAGGAATGGCACCATTTTCTGCACTTTGCGGTGCTGTGGCGCTGGTGCTGGCCGGGCATAGTTTTACGCTTGTGAATGCGGGGCATATGGGGAAATTCGGCATGTTCCCGTATGTGGTATTTGGTTTTCTATGTATGGACCTAGCGCTTTCCGGCAAGGCTTTTGTTCTGTTCGCACTAGGTGGCCTGTGTTGGGCAATGGCGCTGGGACAGCAGCCGGACATCACAATAATGACAGCCCTATTGCTGGCAGGTTTCTGCCTGTTTCGTCTGAGTGGCATCTGGCGGCAACGCGGCTGGATTGGGTTACAGCGTCCATCGTTGGGGTTGGTCTTGAGCCTGTTCGCTTTTTTTGCCGTCGCAGCCCCCTCAATCATTGGCCAATACGCGAGCCACGTGAAGGGGGCTCACCATATGCAAAACGACATGTCCACATTTCATGGGGCAAATAGGGCACGGAGTCCAGAAGCGAAATGGGGATGGGCAACACAGTGGAGTTTGCCACCAGAAGATACGCTGGAGTTTGTCGCGCCGTGTATTTTTGGGGTCCACTCAAAACACCCGGATCTGCCATACCATGGGCGGTACGGGAGCACACCTGTCGCCCCCGGCATACCCAGTCGAGGCAAGCGCGAGGAAGGACAGTACATGAGTGCGCTCGTGTTTCTGATCGGTTTTCTTGCGATCTTTGGGGTATCTCGGAGGCGTGCGGCACTTCCGTCGAAATGGCGCCGTTACCGTTCGGATGTACTTTTCTGGTGCGCTGCCGGGGTTGTGACCTATCTCCTGGCCCTGGGAAAGTATGCTCCGCTGTATCAATGGGTGTACACGTTGCCGAAATTCTCGGCGATACGAAATCCCATCAAATTCCTCTACGCATTTGAAATATGTACCGCATTGATCTTCGCATACGGCGTTGAGTTCTTCACAGACGCTATTGCGATTGAGAACGCAAATGGCCGCAAGAATGATCAGCAACCGGAACCGGTTCCAACGCCGAAGCCGGAGCCTCTCACACCTGCGCAAGCAAGACGTCGCCGGAAACGGAGGCGTGAGTGAGGAAAGAACGACAGGATAGCGGACGGACGTTCTGGACCTCAAAGCCATTGGTGGGCTATGCCATTACACTCTTGTGCCTCGCTGGAGTCGTACTGTTGGTGGGCGTTGCGATCGCAGGATCTTACAGCCAACTCTCTCTCGCTTATAAACTTCAGCAGGCAGGGTGGGGGTTCAAGAGCGCTGCGATGGCCAAAAATGTGGCGCATGCGGTACTGCACATGTCTGCTATTGTTGCTGCTGCGGGTCTCCTGCTCTTTTGTGGGGGCATGGGATGGCTTCAGCGTTTCCCACGTGCCTGGAAGGTCGTCCTGATCGGCGTCTTGCTCCTGGATCTTATTTCAGTTGATCACAAATACATCAGTGTCTACGACGCGGAAGCACTATTTTCTGAGAATCCTCTTCTTGAAAAACTGCAGCAGGACCCTGAGCCTTATCGGTTGGCTTTGCTCGCCACGGATCAGATACATTACGATCTGGCAAGCACATCTCTGGCAAGGGGTGGGATTCAGCACCTGGACATGTTTGTGAATTGGCGAATGCCGGGTGACGAAGTGAATTTTGCGACCGCGTTGCATGAGAACCGAACCCGTATGTGGGAACTCTGTAATGCGCGGTATATCATTAGTGATGCAAAGTCCGGTTTTGCGCTTATAAAGGATCCACATTTCGCGGGAATGTTCGAGCCGGTCCTGGGGTTCAATATTGGACTGTCGGCGAGAGGACTGGGGATTTTGCGTCCCACGGAATTGACCCCACCACAGCACCTCCTATTCAGGTTCAAGAAGGCGCTTCCACGTGCCGCATTCTATCGGCATTGGGAGGTGATTCCCTCGGCCACGGATATGCTGAGACGGCTGGGTGACAAGGTATTCGATCCTTCAACAACCGTACTCTTACCGAAGGCTCCGGGCGGTGCCCTTGTTGGCATCACGAATTCAGCCACACCTATTGTTACCTGTGAGGTGGTGTTAAATGAGGCCACCCGCGTTGAGGTCCGCGTCCCTGCTTCTGGTTCACCCGGCCTGCTTGTGTTGAACGATAAGTATCATCCTGCCTGGGAGGTCACGGTTGACGGGAACCCCGCAGCGCTTTTGCGGTGCAACTCCCTAATGCGGGGTGTCGTGCTTCCGGCAGGTGCCAAGGAGGTCGTGTTTGAGTATCGCCCGTCGACGCTATACGTGTGGATCGGGATTGTGTCTACGGCCCTCATTTTGCTGTGGGGCATTATCGCTTGCGCGTCTGCACGACATCAACGGTGCGGCAAGGTGGCTGATTGCGATTGAGCGATCAGCATCTCGTAGACATCACGGATTCTGCGCCCTGTCTGTGACCACTCGTAACGTGTGACCTTCCTTCGCCCTGCTTCGGCCATGCGTTGACATGCGTTCTTGTGGGTGAGCAAATCCAGGGCAGCGGCTTCCATTGCCGCAATGTCTGCCACGGGAACCAGTATCGCATCTTCCCCATGCTCCATGAAATCGCGCATGGCTGGAATATCAGCGGCAATCACGGCAGCACCCGCGGCCCAGGCCTCTAGAATGACGATACCGAAGGCATCGTTCCTGGATGGATGCATCAAAATGTCTGCGGCAGCAAACGCACTGCATTTCATCTCTTCATCAATATAGCCAATATCCAGCACGCGTGCCGTAGAGTCTTGGATGGCTCTTTTCCACTCCCGTGAAGTGGCGCCTATTGACGCGAAGGCCACCTCTGGCATTCGCTTCTGGATCCGTTCAATGGCCTGCAGCGTATGGATCGAACCTTTCCCGTCACATTTCCGAGTCGTGATATCGAGGATTAGCGGTCTATCACCAATGCCGTATGCTTTTCGGAAACGTTTCCCGGAACCATCATACCGGTCTGGGTGAACGCCCATAGGGATGACCTCAATTCGCTCCGGGAGCACTCCCAACTCAATTAGGAACGCCTTTTCCGGACCGGTGCTTGCCATGACACAGTCACTCTCGCGGAGGACGCGATGGAGGTAGGGATTGCGCTGTATGTCGTGATAGTGATCGCCACACCCGATCATCTTGTAGTGAAGGAAAGGTGTGCACACGAGTGGGATTCCACGACCCTTGGCGGCGCTCAATGCGTCATAGTTATAGGCTTGAGGGAATGAGAGGGTATGCAGGATGTCTGGCTTGACGCTGTCCAGAAGTTGCCCAAGTTCTGGATAGCCTGGCGGAGCGGATTGCAGTTCCAACCAGCGCAAAGCCCCCAGGTGTCTTGACATGAAGCGTCCGAAGACATAGCCAGCCAGGGCGGCGAAAGGACGATCTCGCAGGGCGTGGAATCTGAGACCGTCGCGTTCGTAAGACGTAACTTCACGGTTCTTTGGACGAATGTAATCCCAACGGCCTCGGATGCTGGCGTCAACGAAATGGCATTCCTCGCCATGGTCCAGCATGTACCGTGCGGTTTCATAGGCATAGACCTGACCTCCGCCCTTCGGTGGAATCTCTACGCAGTATGGAAAAAGGATGGTCATACTATGAGGTCGAGGCATCTCCGCTGCAATTGCATATTGCACATGCTGCGTGGTGCTGTGTGTAGTGGCTCTGCAGCTCAACAGCGTATCCGTGAACGCCAATGCTGGGCGTGCATCAAAGTCTATGAAGGAGTCGACATCTACGGTGTTTCCAGTTGATCAAGTCGTTGCATCAGAATCTCGATCTGGTCCTTTAATTCACCGATTTCCGCATCTTTCTGCGCTTTCAGCTCCTTAATCGCAGCCAAGGCAATGCCATCAACATCAACAGTGCTGAGGTGGCGCTCATCCTCGCCCAGCCCAAAAGCTGCATGAAAGTCTTGTGCCATAGGCCCGGCATGACGAATCTGCTCATCCTGCGCTTTGTAGTTCCAGGTGCTGATGGACATAGAACTGATCTTGTCCAGAACGTCACGACCATTAATTTCCGTGAAGTTCTCTTTGAAATTTCTATCGCTTAAGGATGACCACGATCCTGAACCGGCAGGCAGCTGCGCTCCAGTGGTTGCGCCGCTTGCTGAGGATAAGAAGACAAAGCCCCCTGAGGCACGCGCAATGAACTGATTTTCAGCGGTAGTGTCGACAGTAGAAGGGTTGCTATCAGCCCAGGCAAAACAGCCGTTGTGCCATATGCGTGCGTACCGCCCTGCTGCAAACCCGTAGTTGCTGGCAAAGATCTTGTTTTCTAACCCGCCTGGGATGGTGCTGTAGTAGGAGTAGCCGTCGACTCTATTGCTCCATCCGCCACCGACAGTGCAATACTCCCCAACGATGCGATTGTCTCTACCGCCGCTAATGGTTGTGCCCTTCTCAAACGAGATGTTTTGCTGCCCACCCCCAATGGTTGAGAACGGACCATATGAGATGTTGTTCAAGCTTCCCCCGCCAATGAAGCCGTCGTAAGAGTTTGATATGCTGTTTATGTATCCTCCAACAATCGTGTTGTACCTGTCTGAGGGATTATAGGAACGTATGGTGTGATTGTAACCTCCACCAATAAAACAGTACTCACCGTACTCATTAATCAGGTTATCCTGACCACCGCAAATAACACTGGAATCGTCGATCACCCGGTTATTACGGCCACCACCAATAAATGAATAGAGGCGGGAGATGTAGTTCAACCTACCGCCGGCAATGACGCCGTAGTCATTGTCGACTATGTTGGAGCGGCCGCTCCCGATGAAAGAGTAGGGTGAGCTGTTTTGCGCGCCAATGATATTGTTTAGGCCTCCGGCAATGGCGGAATAGTCGCTATAAGTACTCTCGATTCTGTTGGTCAGGCCACCGCCAATGAAACAGTAATCGGCCCCTTCGTCGATGCTATGGGCCTCTCCCCCCATGAACGATTTGGCCTCAACGGTACCACCAAATGATGCCAGCGAGGCGTTTGCACCAAACCGTGCGCCCGGCGATAGACTCGAACGGACTTTGAATGTGATATAGCCGTCCTCGTCAGTAACATGGATCGGGTAGTTTTCTGATCCATCATTGTCGCCGCCTGTAATAGAGAAGTTTGTGCCAATATTCCCACCAAGGCTAGACGGGCCAAGACGGAGTTGAACGGTGCTACTGGTGGCGTAAAGGTGCGATCCGTCGGCAATCCATGGCGTTTCCGTAAGGTACCCGGCCTCCCCGTGATTGCCCCATCCCCAGGCCCCATCCCAATTTGATGTGTCTGTTGATGTGATACCTGACGCAGGAGAAGCGGAGTAAACGGGGTCGGCTTCTGCAATTCCTGTTGAAGGAATGCCCGTCAATCCAGCTCCGCTACCAACGAACAAACCATTTGTAATGATGTTGCCCGCGAGATCAAGGGTGCCCGACATCGGCACGGAGCCATCGGCCTTGATGTTACCCGTGCTGTCACCAATATACGCCCAGAAAGGCGTAGCATTAGTGCTGGTGTTGTAATAAAATCCCTGCGTACCATCCGTTTGATACACGATCAACCCGTGCGCCGGCCCCCCGCGCAAGTCGCCACTGTCATCCAGCAAACCGCCCGCCAAAGATGCATTAGTGTTGGTACGTTGACTTTGGGTTATACGCGGAATCAACAACCCTTTGCCCGCGCCCGTTGCCGGCGATTGAATATCAAGCATAGCATTGGTATTGGGCAATGACCCACTGTCACTGATTGAAGTACCCACCATTTGGGCATTCACCGCACCTGCAAACAACCCTACAACCATGCATACTACAACGCAGTCGTGAAACCTCATGATCTCAAATCCTTCCTTCTGCAAAAGAGATACGACTATTCTTCGCACTACATCCACAATAGTTTAAAATTTTTAACAAAAATTTTCTCGGCGGGCAAATATAATTGGTGCCTATCCAAAAAGGGGCTACGCCCCGAAAGGGCACTATATAACTAGAGGTCATCCGAAAAGGTCGGAGGCACCAGAATCTCCAAATTTCCTAATCTTTGTCGCGAG